>CAXVWN010000417.1:0-20655 GCA_964263725.1 Spirosoma sp. | reverse complement strand
CGATTACGGCAATAGCCAATCGGTAGCGAACAATGACCCGCAACCAGTAATAAAGTTCAGCATAATTGGCTCGCTTCTGATCGCGTAATGTCCAGATCACCGTACCAATCAACGCCATAAGCGCGACGATTGCCCAGTTGATAAAGGTGTCGTTTGGGCCGAAAAAATGAGGAGCGTAGCGTGATAAATTGAAAAGGTCACGATAGTAGAACACCCCCCAATTAATCGTAAACAAATCGTAATAAAACGTCCAATCGAGTGGGACAGCCTGGATTAGGAAATAAATTCCAGTGAAGCGGAATACTATTTTTTCAACTCTTGTCCAGGAAGATAGCGAATGAAAGAAGTCAGATTTAGTTGGCATATATAGATTTTTATGTTTTTAATAATGTCTATAGATTAAATAGATTATTTATGTGAATTGATCAGATTCTAGGGATAGATAAGCACCTTTGCCAGAAAAATGTACTGGCAAAGGTGCTTGTTAACGGATTTACTTAGCGGGTTCGTTGGGCCGCGCTGGCTGTTGGTTGATTACTTTTCGGGTCTTCAAATCAAACTTTTGCCCTTTGCCGAGGAAATAGAACGGGCCGCCGGTACTGTTTTGCCCGGATGGATACTTCGTGCTATTGGCAATCTGTCCGGCTTCGTAAATGCCCACATACGAGTTGCCGATTACATCGAACGTATTTTGCTGTACCACAATGGCCGTGCTCTCGTCGATAGCGATACCGAGTAATTCGGGACGGGTTTTGATCACATCAATCAGGTCAAACTGGCGATTCCGACGTAGAAAGTGCTGGTCGATCGTAACGTTGTGAATGAAATCGAGCCCCTGCGTATGATCGCCAACCATAATTGAGTTGCCTTTCGTGTCGCCCCGCACCATAAACGAGCCTAAAATTGTGGCACCTGCTGAGGTCCCGCCCAGAACGCCACCCCGGCTTAATACGGCGTTGAACTCTTTCTGAGCCAGCGTATTTAAGTACGAATCAGCCAACCGCCAATGCCGACCACCCACAAACCATACGCCGGTGGCATTGCGCAATGGAGCCACGAACGATTCCTGATTGGCCACTTTTGGGTCGCGGGTGTGCAGGATGGTTATGTTTTTAACACCCAGACTCAGCAGTTTTTCTTTTTCACGGGGGGCACTGCTGGCCGACGAGTCTTCGCCCGCCGTTGGAATGATTATGATATTGGCATTGGCTGGTCCACCGGCCAGTTCAATAAATCGGTTCCAGAGTTCCGGTCCCATAGCGCCCCCGCCGACGATAACTAATGCACCTTTTTCGGGACCTACCGTTTGGGGTGTTTGCGCGTTGATTTTACCGGCAATTAGCGCTAAAAAGAAGAGTGGTAAAACGAATTGTTTTTTCATTTCGGTTGTCTGTTTTCGAGGAGTTGGCGCGTTATTTCCCAACCGTACGAAGTTAGTTAATAGCCTTGATTTTGTGTTAACGCCTTGTCTGCCAATATCTCACTGTTTGGAATTGGTAATACATATTTGCTGGCATCAGCTATACTCAATACCGGAGACACCCGACCTGTACGAACCAGATTGAACCAGCGGTCGGCCTCGAACGGAAACTCAACCTGCCGTTCAGTTTCGATGGCCAGCAGTAGAGCGTCTTTGGTTGCCGCCTGAGATGCGGGCACGCCAGCCCGGTCCCGAACGGCGTTTAGATCAGTAAGTGCAGTTGCCGTTTTGCCAAGTTGAGCCCGTGCTTCGGCACGGATCAAATACAGTTCGGCGATACGAATAACGTAAGCCGGATCTGTGCCAAGCGGGGTGCGGTAATACAGTTTGCCATACCACAGATTGCCCGGAGGACTTGTTTGAGCAATCAAATCCTTCCGATTTCCGCCCACGTTCGGGTCATTGAGCAGAGCCACAAGCTTGGCATTAGGTGCCCATTCGCGTCGGCCGCTAAGAGCAGGCGGCAACCACCAGTTGTAATGACCATTTTTGAACGAGTTCGTATACGCAATCTCAAAGACCGATTCCGTGGTTGCCGTGGCATTACCAGCAAAAAAAGCGCTGTAGGGCTTCGCCAGTTTGTAGCTGGTTGCATCGTCAATGAGTTTGCTGGCATATGTTTCTGCCTGATCCCATTCTTGCCGATACAAGTGATAACGTGCGCGTAAGGCCCAGACGGTTTTTCGGGTAACCTTGTTCCGATTGGTTGTCGTGCCGAGCAGGGGTTCCGCAGCCGTCAAGTCTTTCAGCACCTGAGCATAGGTTTCGTCTACACTACTGCGCGTAATTCCGGTATTATCAGACGGCGTATGGGTGGGTTTCAAAATCAGTTGCACGCCACCCCAACCGCGCACTAAATCGAAATAGGACAGGGCTCGTAAGGCATACGCTTCGCCCTGAATCTGGTTTTTTCGGTCGGCCGTTAATTGAGGATCTACCAGAGTTGGTACCGTTTCGAGCAAATAATTTGCCTGCAAAATGGTGCTGTAAATGCCGCTCCAGGCCGAACCAACGTAGCTGTTGGTCGATGTAAGCTTACGGGCCGTTATCTCCTGAGGGGCTGACTGTGAGCCAGTCCACTGTATATCACCACCCGACAGATACGACAAGGCCGGAAAGTTTGAGCCATAATAGTTATCGCTTCCCAAGCGATTATATAATCCATTAACAGCTGCTTCGGCCGTACTGGCGTTGGTAATTGCCTGAGTCTGGTCTACTTGTAACTCCGGCTGCACATTTAAAAATTGCTGGCAGCTGGTCAGTAGGAGAATAAGAGGAAGTAATTTGATATGCTTTTTCATGATGGTCAATTCTTATGACGGTCGTAATTTTTCACCACAGAGAATATTAAGTAAGTAAACTTCTTACTTTTGAGGCCTTTTCTTCTCTGTGCCTCTGTGGTGAAAAATCTTTATTTGATGAGTAAATCAGATAGTCAGGTTTAAACCAAACTGAGCGGTTCTGGGCTGTGGTGGCGTACCCAGATCGTACCCCTGCGTCGTTGGATCGGCGGTAACGTTTACCTCTGGATCGGGACCCTGATATTTGCTCAACAACCACAGATTCGAGCCGCTGTAATACACCCGAGCCGATGAGATACCAACCCGACGAAGTACCGATTTCGGAATGGTGTACCCGAATACCAGCGAGTTCAGGCGCAGGAATGAACCATCTTCCACAAAGCGGCTAATCGGGCTTAAGTTGTAGTTGTTTCCTAAGGTCGTTACGCGGGGCACATCCGTGATATCACCTTCTTTCTGCCAGCGCGTTAGCTGATTTTTGTTGATGGCTCGACGGTCATCGCGCGTACCGCCGGATTCCAGAAAGAACCGGTTATTATTGAAGATTTTGTTGCCGTATGTGAAGTTGAAAAATACGGATAGATCAAAGCCTTTATAGGAGAAGGTATTGTTGAGGCCACCGAAAAACTTGGGTAGCGCACTCCCAAAAAACTGCTTGTCGGCCACGGTGATTTTTCCGTCTTTGTTAAGGTCTTCGTAAACGGCATCGCCCGTTTTTGGGTCAACATAAAGCTGTTTGTAGACGAAGAACGAATGGAAAGAATACCCCTGCGCCATCCGCTCGGTTGCGTAGCTGGCATCGACCGGAATAGAAAGTTTCTCAATCCGGTTAACGTTTCTCGAAATGTTGAAGCTCGTATTCCATTGAAATCCGCCCCGGCTGATGTTCAATGAGTTAATGGCAAACTCAAGTCCTCTGTTGCTGATTTCACCATCGTTCCGATAAATGCTGGCAAAACCCGAACTTTGCGCCAGCGGCACCTGAAGTAGCAAATCGTAGGTGTATTTTGAATAGGCATTGATTTCCAGACCAATGCGATTGTTCAGAAGCCCTACATTTAACCCTATGTTGGATTGCCGGGTTGTTTCCCATTTCAGATCTGGGTTTGCCAGTTGCACGGGTATTGTGCCCGGATTGTCCTGGTAATTATACCCACCGCCCCATAGTCCGCGCGATGCGTAGTTGCCAATGCCATTCTGATTTCCCGTTAACCCGACGCTGGCCCGCACTTTTAAATCGCTCACGAAGCTGACATCCCGCAGAAAATTCTCCTGCTTGAGCTGCCAGGCTACCCCCGCCGACGGGAAATAGCCCCAGCGATGACCATCGGCAAACTTTGAGGATGCATCGGCCCGAAGGCTAGCTTCAAAAAAGTATTTCTTCGCGAAATTGTAATCCGCCCGTCCAAAGAAGGAGACCAGATTGTATTGATTACGGTTTGACGAAGACGTCGTTACCGATGCTGAGGCAATTTGCTTAAAGGCATCTGACGGAAAGTTAGTCCCCTGCGCCAGAGTTTGCGTTGAGACATTTCCCTGGACAGAATTCCCAACCAGTGCGCCGAAATTATGCTGTGAACCAAATGTCTTGCGATAAGACAACGTCTGTTCGTTAATCCAGATTACGTTCTTGCTGACACTCGACGTGGCCAGTCCCTTGCTCGCGCTACCCCGGTTGGTCAGCGTATTCCAGTATTCATATTCGTTGTAATCGTTGTAATCAATGCTCCAGCTACTGCGGAATTTAAGGCCGCTAATAATATCGTATTCACCATAAATATTACCGATGTAACGGGTGCTGGTCGAGTGCATATCCGTATTATTGATCAGCACATCTAAGTTGTCGAAGCCTGCCCACTTGGCGTAGGTGCCGTCGGTGTTGAATTTGGGTAAATAGGTCGGCGTGTGCAGAGCCGCCTGAAGAATACCGCCCTGGGGCCCATCGCCAACTCGGGCATTCGTTCGATTCGACTGCGATAAAATATTGCTTGTACCGATGCGAATTTTATCGGTAATGTCCTGATCCAGATTGATTTTGAAACTCGTCCGGGCAAAGTCGTTGGTACGTAACGTAGCTTGTTGGCTTGTGTAACCACCGCCAATGTAGAATCGGGTTTGCTTGGTACCACCCGATACGGCTACGTCATAATTTTTCAGCGCACCCGTCCTGAAAATATCACTCAGACGATCATACGTTGGTTGCTCTTCGGGGAGTCCACGACCACCTTCCGAAACAGGTCGAAACGGACGCGTTGACGCCGATTTGCCGTCATTTAGCCAAGCCTCGTTTATGATCGTCGCGTGTTCGGGACCGGTTGCCAAATCCCAGAGTTTGGGTGCCCAGGCTTGCCCGACAGATGCGTTCAGGCTAACCTTCGTTTTGCTATTATAAGCACCCCGTTTGGTCGTAATCAGCACCACACCATTAGCGGCTCTTGCTCCGTAAATGGCGGTCGCTTCGGCATCTTTCAGAATTGAGATGGACTCAATATCGGCGGGATTAATATCCGCCAACGGATTATTCGCCTGGCCTTGCGTCGTGATTTTCTGCAGAGACTGGTTGTTTACAAACACGCCATCGACTACATAAAGCGGGTCATTACTGGCGTTAATGGAGGTTGTGCCCCGGATGCGGAAGAAAATGCCGTCGCCGGGTACGCCTGTATTAGCTGCCACCTGCACACCGGCCGCCCGGCCCTGCAACTGCTGGTCGAAACTAGCAACGGGACGATTTTTGATTTCATCGGCATTGATTTGCGTTACGGAACCAACCAGATTTTTACGATCCTGTGTACCATATCCAACCACAACTACTTCATTTAGCTGCGACGCCGATTCACGTATGGAGATGTCGAGTGTACTTTTTGAGCCTACTTTTACCTGAGTGGTTTGGTAGCCAATCGCCGAAATAACTAATTCATCGCCTGCGCGGGCCTCAATACTGTATTGGCCATTCGCGTCTGTTGTGGCGCCCTTTGTCTGATTTTTCAGGACCAGGTTAGCGCCCGGTAATGGCTCTCCGTTTTCGGTCCGAACGGTGCCGGATAGACGTGATCCGTTTGGTTGTGCTAGCAACCATCCGCAAGAGAGTAGCCATACTACCCCTGCAAATAAAAGTTTTTGCATTACTTTGTCTTGGTTATGTGAAAAATGAGGCTTGCTAGAGCCTTATTGTTAGCCAGCCGAAACGGTTGCCGCCGTTTCGGCTTTTTTATGAGCTTGCAAACCAGTTGCCGCTGGTTCACTCGCCGGTATTAAAAGAAATTCTTACTATAATTTCCGCACACTTACCATTCCTCGTACAGACCGCAACCGCTGGGCGAGAATACTGCCTACTAGTTGTTCTTCCCGCATCTGAACAGTTAATAAACCCGTTGCCTGCAAGCCGTCGGCTTCAAAGCTTAGAGCCCGAATAGTGCAAGAGCCATCTAGCGGGACTGTGTTCGCAATGTCACTGACAAAGTTCAGGCGGTCGAAACCCGCAATTTGATAGGTCACGTGTGCAATGAGTTCCTGGACATTGCTTATTGAGGAGATGGTTGATGATTGCATAATTAATTGTTGGGTGGAAGATGTAGCGCATTCTGTTTAGTTTATATATCCTATTGATTTTGTAGGATAATTGACTGTCTAATCAGTTGTTTAGCTCAGTAGCATTAGCTACTATTTAGTAATAAGAAGTGGAAACAACTCGATAGATTTTGGACTCAGGCTCTGCATCCTGACTTGTATTATAGGACGAAGACGTGATTAACGGCAACAGCAGCCGGGTAGGGGCATTCGGCACATGACGTTAGCTCTGGAAAGAGAAGCTGAGATGCCTACGGGTAAAGACGCCGATTTTTGTGAAGTGCTCATGCTAATTCAACCGAGTAAATTATTAATAGCCTTGTTAATTAATAGGCAAAGGTGAATAGCCGATTTTGTTTTTCCAAGAAAAATGTAAAAAAATGATAATCAGGTAATTACCTATTAGTCTATCGGGAAATACTGCTATAAGAAAATTAATATGAGATTAATTGCCGAAGTGGGGCAAGGCTAAAATGAAGTGAACTAAATCTAAGTTTTAGAGTTTGAGCGTCTTAACTCTTCCAATTAGAGTACTATACTGGCCTAGTGTTGTAAGTGAAAATGCGCCTAAGTTGACGAAGCTTTGCCAGAATTATAGACTTTGGAGGCCTAACTATTTTAAATGAGCATCAAATAATTTCGTGAAAATTCTAATATCGTTTGCATGATCATACTAAAATGATCCAACTTAATTCTGCGGAATTATTCAAGTCAGTAAAGAGACTAGTAATAGAGATTCCGTTAGCGGTAAACCAAAAACACTCAACTCATTTGCCGCTATTATTTTGGCAAACTATGACAACGAAAAAAGGCCAGCCCGTTTCCGAGCTGGCTTTTTTCGTTAATTTATCTTCAATACCGCCATAAATGCTTCCTGCGGGATTTCGACGTTACCGACCTGGCGCATGCGTTTTTTTCCTTTTTTCTGCTTATCGAGCAGTTTTCGTTTCCGGGAAATATCACCGCCGTAACACTTGGCCAATACGTCTTTTCGGAGGGCACTCAAGGTTTCTCTGGCAATGATTTTCTGGCCAATGGCTGCCTGAATCGCGATTTCAAACTGTTGCCGGGGTATTAACTCGCGAAGCTTTTCACAGAGTTTTTTGCCCCACTCGTATGCTTTGTCGCGGTGAACAATGGCAGAAAGGGCATCCACGGCTTCGCCGTTGAGCATGACATCTAACTTCACCATGTTGGACTCGCGGTTATCAATGAACTCGTAATCCAGGGAGGCATACCCGCGCGAAATGGTTTTGAGCTTGTCGAAGAAGTCGAACACAACCTCGGCCAGCGGCATCTCGAATTGCAGTTCTACCCGATCCTGTGTCAGATAGACCTGGTTCTTTAGCAAACTCCGCTTGTCCATGCACAGGCCAATGATCGGTCCAACATAATCGGCTTTGGTGATGATCTGCGCCTTGATAAATGGCTCCTCAATCCAGTCGATGAGGTTTGGATCAGGCATTTCGGCTGGAGCCGACACCTGTAAATGTACGCCTTTGGTGGTCATCACCTCAAACCGTACCGACGGCACTGTTGTGATAACCGTCATGTCAAATTCGCGTTCGAGCCGTTCCTGCACAATTTCCATGTGCAGCATGCCGAGGAAGCCGCAACGGAAGCCAAAGCCCAGAGCCGCCGATGTTTCCGGTTCCCAAATGAGGGCCGCATCGTTGAGCTGAAGTTTCTCCATGGCGTCGCGTAACTCCTCAAACTCCCTGGTTTCAACGGGGTAGATACCGGCAAATACCATTGGTTTTACTTCCGAAAAACCCTGAATGGCTACCTTCGCCGGACGATCGAGTTGGGTTATTGTGTCGCCAACTTTCACTTCTTTGGCCACTTTGATACCTGAAATCAGATACCCTACATCGCCACATTCAATAACATTCTTCGGTACTTGTATCAAGCCCAGGGTTCCAACTTCATCAGCATTATATTCTTTGCCGGTATTCATGAATTTGACCCGATCGCCTTTGCCGATACGACCGTTCTTAACCCGGAAAATAACTTCAATACCCCGATACGAATTGTAATGCGAGTCAAAAATAAGAGCTTGTAATTCGCCCTCGGGATCGCCTTGGGGGGCGGGAATCCGCTCAACGATGGCTGCCAGTATTTCGGGTACACCAATACCTTCTTTACCACTGGCCGGAATAATGTCATCGCGATCACAGCCAAGCAAATCTACCATCTCATCTTTCACTTCTTCGGGCATGGCACCCGGCAGGTCAATTTTGTTCAGCACCGGAATAATAACCAGATTATTATTCATGGCCAGATACAAATTCGAAATCGTTTGGGCTTCAATTCCCTGTGCTGCGTCTACTAAAAGCAATACGCCCTCGCAGGCGGCAATTGAACGCGACACTTCGTAGGAAAAATCAACGTGACCCGGCGTATCGATCAAATTGAGTGTATAGACCTCTCCCTTGTGCGTATAATTCATCTGGATGGCGTGGCTCTTGATCGTGATACCGCGTTCACGTTCCAGATCCATATTATCCAGTAGTTGGGCCTGCATGTCGCGGGCACCAACGGTTTTGGTGAATTCTAATAATCGATCGGCCAGTGTGCTCTTGCCGTGGTCAATGTGGGCGATAATGCAAAAATTACGGATATGTTTCACGTTAGAATATCGGATCGTCGCTTCGACGGAGGAGTCTTTATGTAATAATCTGCAAAAATAGGCAAAAAAGTCCGCGTTTGAGTCAGATACGAACCGTGTAAAAAAAACAAACGCCGGACTCATCGTGGAGCCGGCGTGTTCAATTACACTTCATCAACAAACTAAAATCTTAGTCCCGCCGAAGCGGTCTAATTGCTGTAGGAGGGGGACTCGAACCGCCCACGGTGCAGTTAGCTACAGTACAACTCTGGTGGTCAACCCCAGTCGCCCTTGCGGGCGGCATTATGCTGCGTTTATCCCTTATCACCACCCCCGAGACAGGAGGGCACGTCTGCCAATTTCGACATCCTACAGTGTGAGAAACATTTCTGCGAAGCAGAAAACCAAGAAGACCAGCGTGTGACCCCGCTCGATCAACTTGATGATACAAAGATAGCCTATACTGTCATTTCGTTGCAAATTTTATATAAAAATTTCTTAAAATTTATAACTAATTCAAAAAGAAGCTACTTTTGTTAACACTCATCAAAAATACCCTCGAAATGACCGAGAAAAATTTAGAAATTGATAATACTGATTTAAAAATACTGAGCTTGCTGATGCAGGACGCCAATATGGCGTACACAGAAATAGGCAAACGCATTTTTGTATCGGGCGGTACGGTTCATGTTCGGATGAATAAATTAAAACAAATGGGTATCGTGCGCGGGTCGCAGTTAGTGATCGACCATGCCAAACTCGGCTGGGATATCAGCGCATTTCTGGGCATTTATCTGGATAAAAGCTCGCTCTATGAAGAGGTTTCGTTGCAATTGGAAAAAATCCCTGAGGTCGTCAATGTTCACTATACGACCGGAATTTATAGCATATTTGCCAAAATTGTTTGCCGGGATACCCAACATCTGCGCGAGGTATTACACGATAAAATTCAGAAAGTGAGTGGCATTCAGCGTACCGAAACGTTCATCTCGCTCGAAGAAAGTGTTAACCGACCAATTCCGTTTGCGGAGAGTTGATGGCCCACGACTATCTGAACCCTAAACCGTGGTTCTCGCGTTATACCCACCAATAACTCAAAATTCATGCAACCCAAAATTCATGCAACTACGGTAGTTGGCATTCGGCACAACGGTCACGTATCGCTCGGTGCCGACGGTCAGGCTACAATGGGCAATACCATTGCCAAAAGTAATGTTCGTAAAGTGCGCGTTCTGATGGGCGGCAAGGTACTGGCCGGTTTTGCCGGTTCCACCGCTGACGCCTTTACACTGATTGAACGCTTTGAAGAAAAACTGAACGCCTACGGTGGTAACCTAAAACGGGCCGCTATTGAATTGGCAAAAGACTGGCGTACTGATCGCTACCTGCGGAAACTTGAAGCGATGTTGATTGTGGCCTCCAAAGAAGATTTGCTTTTAGTGTCGGGCACGGGCGATGTAATTGAACCCGATCAGGATGTGGCCGCTATTGGTTCGGGTGGTATGTACGCTCAATCGGCGGCTTTAGCATTGAAGAAACATGCCGCCGGTCTATCGGCCGAAGAAATGGTCCGTGAGAGTTTGCACATTGCAGCTGATGTATGTATCTATACAAACCATAATTTAGTTGTAGAAACGTTATAAAAATAGGTGACGCTTGCTTTCGTCTTCTATATTTGTTTCAGGTTGCTTACCTAGCGTTATGAAAAAAATTAACCTGATTGGCTCCAGACTAATGAACCGGCGCATCGCCTTGGGCTTCATTATGGCTTTGGTACTGATTGCGTCGGGTTTTGCCATATCGTTCTACAGTTACATTCAATACGGCGCAGATACCGGGCGGGTGCGGCATACGTATGAAGTGACGAGTTCTCTCGAAAATATTCTTTCGTTGGTTAAGGATGTTGAAACGGGTGCACGAGGTTATGTCATTACCAACGACACAACATATCTGGACCCCTACCGAACAGCCCTCCGATTGCTGCCAGGGGAGATTGAACAACTACGAATCCTTACCACTGATAATAGAATCCAGATTCAGCGCCGTATTCTTCTGGAACAACTTATTAAAGATAAATTAGCTGTAACTGAAGATCGAATAGGGATTAAGCCATTCGACAAAGCCAACCTGGCAGTTAGTGCAGAAGGAAAAATCCAAATGGACCTTCTGCGCAAGCAGGTAACCCTAATGGTTGATACAGAGCGAACGCTAATGGATGTTAGAAATCGGCAGGCTGAACGCTCGTTTCGTAACACACTCATTATTATTTTCGCACTGTGTTTACTGACATTTCTAACACTGGCCATTTCCTACCGATTGCTGGAACAGGAATTAGCCCACCGGCAGCAGACGGAAGATCAATTGCGTTCCTACGACTCACAACTGCGCGGGCAGATTCGTCAATTGGAAGCTTCCAATGAAGAATTGGAACGGTTTGCTTTCGTAGCCAGCCACGATTTACAGGAACCATTGCGTAAGATTCAGTCGTTTTCTAATTTAATTACTGATCGCTACAGTAATTTGTTCGATACCGACAGTATGATGTTTATGGGCAAAATTTCGAACTCTGCTGAGCGGATGTCTAAACTCATCAAAGATTTGCTTAATTTTTCCCGTATTTCCAGCCATCGGGAAGATTTCCAGTCTGTACCTTTAAGCGAAATTGTTCAGCGTATTCTGGACGATCAGGAATTACGGATTAAGGGGCTGGATGTGCGCGTTGAGGTAGGTAGTTTGCCCGTTGTTGATGGTATTCCCAGCCAAATGGACCATTTATTTAATAATTTGATATCCAACGCGTTAAAGTTCATCCGTCAGGATGTGCAGCCGTTGCTCCGGATTCAGATGCAGTCAATAAATGGTAGCGATTATACCGATCTAAATCCGGGTCGACTATATTATGAGATTACAATTGAGGATAATGGTATTGGTTTCGATGAGAAATACTTAGACCATATCTTTAAAGTTTTTCAACGATTACACGGCAAGAGCACTTTTGAAGGAACTGGTATTGGACTTGCCATATGTAAGCGCGTTGTTATGTATCATCATGGTTACATTACCGCCCGCAGTAAACCCAATGAGGGCACTACCTTTGTCGTTATTTTACCCGAAAGCCAATCACTACAACAATATGACCGACCAACTTCAGAAGCCTATTCATATCCTGCTAGTTGACGACGACGAAGACGACCGTTACCTTACCCGGGAGGCATTTCATCAGCATTATCCATCCAGCCGCATTTCGTTTGCTGAAGATGGGGAAGATCTGTTGGATTTTCTGCGGTATGAAGGGCGGTATATGGGAGCAGCGCACACACTGCCCGAACTGATTTTATTGGACCTGAATATGCCCCGTAAAGATGGCCGCGAAGCCCTGCGTGAGATTAAAGCAGATACTATTTTTCGCCATATTCCAATTGTGGTCCTGACGACTTCAGACGCAAAAGATGACATTGAAACATCTTATTTTAATGGGGCTAATAGCTTCATTACCAAGCCCCCAACGTTTCAACGGCTTAGCGAAGTGACGAAGGCTATTGGCCAATACTGGTTCAATGTCGTAACTGTTTGCGAACACGAAGAAGGAAAATAACCTAATGTGGTCGGGCTCTCGCTAAAATGCCGGCCCGACCATACTCCCTTAATTGCCCTTCAGCCCAACCAGTCCTACAAAAATCTTCTCTAATTCATTGGTTACGGCCCTGTTCTGACCGGGAGTGAATTTGTTGACCAAAACGCAGAAACTCATGCGTTCGCCGTCTATGGTTGTAAAATAACCGGCATAAGCCCGAACGCCTTCAATAGAGCCGCTTTTAGCTCTAATATTACCCGCTGCGGCTGTGCCACGTGCCAGACTTCGCACCGTTCCGGATTGGCCTACAATCGGAATCGTTTCATAAAACTGAGGAAAGGTCTTCTCGCGGCCCATTGTGCTTAAAATTCCGGTCATATTATCGGCAGTAAGGGCGCCCACGGTCGATAAGCCGCTTCCATCCCGAATTCGAAAACCATCGAGATTAACGCCTTTGTTTTTCCAGAATGTAGTTAGGGCTTCCACACTGGCATCTGTCGACCGAACCATTTTATTCAATGTTATGGCCGTTGTTCGCAGAAGTGCTTCAGCATAAAGATTAATACTTTGGAAATTCGTTTGTTGTACCAATTCGGTCAATAACGGAGATTTATGCTGATTCAGAACGGTACGTTTACCCACTGATAAAATGGGTGTGGCCAGCCCGCCACCTAAAGAAACGGGCGGGCTGTTAATGGTTATATTCTCCTGAATAAGTTGATTTTGAAGCGCATAAGCCGCAAAATAAGCCGGGTCGGGTAGGGCACCTTTCACACTAAATTCATTGGCTGGTTCGCCGAGCGGTACTTTGCCCGTTAGCCATTGCTGATTCATAAATGGTGCGCCATAGATATTCACCTGATCGCCGGTATTAGCCGCGTCGGTCGTAACCGTGTTGCGAAAACTAAGATAGGGCAGGAGCGGGTCGGTCCGTAGCACACTGGCTGGCGCACTGACTGACTGACCGGGCCTGAAAAACACACGAAATAAATTTTCGTTAATATTTAAAGCACTCAAACTGGCTCCATAATAATTACCTAAGTCGCCAAACGGCCAGGTGCCGGGAGTCGTGAGATCATCATATACACTGGCATCGCCAACAACCATGCCTTGTATCCGTCGAATGCCCGCAGCGCGCACGGCTTCCGACCAACTTTTTAGAAGAGCTGTCAAATCATAATAAGCCGGGAACCGCCAGCTACCCAGCGATGGGTCACCCGTACCTCGAATATACAGATTGCCAGTCAGTATACTGTCCTTAATTGTTCCATCATATTCGAGATTGGTTGTATACGTATAGTTGGGGCCTAACACAACCAGGGCCGTAGCCGTAGTAATAAGTTTAAGCGTTGAGGCCGAAGGCAGGCTCAAATGAGTATTATACCCCATAATTTCTTCGCCATCTCGCACACGCCGAACCGATAACGCAACCGTACCAAAACGGACTGCTGAACTTGCCTGAAATGCGTCTACCTGCCTGATTAGTTGCTGAATAGCTAGTGAATCAACGGGCTGTTGAGGCTGCGAAAAGGCAGGTGTTGGAGTCTCAAAAGCGAGAAAAGCGACTACTAAAAAAAGAAATAGAGAGACCTGATAATGGTGAATAAAGCGCATTTAGGAACAGTTAGGCGATTCGGAGGGTATTTCGTACTTTTGCAAACTTACGAAATACGCGCCTGCCAACTTGCTTTAAAGCCACCCTTCTCAAGACATCGAATAAACAACACTGAATAGTTAAAGTTGTACGCATGAAATTATCATTTCTGGGGGCGGCCCGGCAGGTGACCGGTAGTATGTACCTGCTGGAATTGGAGGATGATTACCGCATCCTGATTGACTGTGGGTCTGATATGGAACGGTCCGCGCCACGAGAGGCTGGTTCCAACGGGCAGACAGCCCCCGCCGTTACTCATCCGGGATTTTTTCCGTTTGAGGCTTCAAGTATAAATTTAGTGCTCCTGACCCATGCCCACATGGATCACTCGGGCAATTTGCCCAATCTATTTCGCGAGGGATATGAAGGGCAGATTTTGTGTACAGAGCCAACCTTTGCCCTGACTAACGTTTTACTCAAAGATGCCGCATCCCTAAATCAGAAGCGAATCAATGAGTTGAATACCAGTAAGAAACAACGGGTTAAGGAACGTCAGACACAGATGCAGAAGGACTTGTTTTTAGACAGACAAGTCCGGGAATCCATGGAAAACGTGGTGCCCATTGGCTTCAACCGGAAGTTTAAAGTTGCCGACGGTGTCGATGTAACGTTTATTCCGGCTGGACATTTGTTGGGTGCAGCCCACATCGTCATTAATGTGATGGAGAATGGGGAGCAGAAAAGCATCTGTTTTTCGGGTGATATTGGCCGCAAAAATTACCCGCTATTAGTTGATCCGGCTACTGTGCCACAGGTCGACTATCTGGTTTGCGAAAGTACCTACGGCAATCGGCTACATGAAAATATGATGTCGCCCGAAGATGCGTTGGCCGATATTATTCAGCGAACCTGCATCGACATTCCGGGACGGCTTATTATTCCATCCTTCAGTGTTGGTCGGACACAGGCCCTGCTGTATACCCTGAACCGACTCTATACCGAACGGGGTTTTCCCCCAATCCGGGTCTTTTCGGACAGCCCAATGGCGTTCGAGAGTTCCAAAATTTATTCACAGCATGTAAAAATGCTGAGTGGAGAGGCTAAAGAATTCTTCAAGGAAAACGAAGCGTTGTTCGATTTTCAGAATTTTCAATTTCTGGAGTCATCGAAAGCCAGTAAAGCCGTATCGAACTTTGCAGAACCCTGTATCATTATTTCCTCGTCGGGCATGGTGCAGGGTGGCCGGGTTGAATACCACGTTGCTGAGAACATTAGCAATCCGTATGCGACCATTCTGATTATTGGCTATTGTGCAGAAGGAACACTCGGTTGGCGCTTGCTGAACGGGCAGCAAACCCTCACGATTAAGGGCGAAGAACACCAGGTTCTGGCGAACGTAGAAAAGATTGACGTGTTTAGTGGACACGGAGATCGTAACGATCTGACTAATTTTGTGAGTATGCAATCGCCCGAAACGCTCAGAAATATTTTTCTGGTTCACGGAGAATATGAAAGTATGGAGTCCTTTAAAGCCACACTGGCCGAAGAAGGTTATCCGCAGGTGATTATACCTAAGAAAGGAGAAAGCTTTGACTTATAAATGATGACATTTAAATTATGAATCATGAATGATAAATTATGAATGAATCGTACTAGTCACCATTCATAATTTATCATTCACGATTCATCATTCTATGCGAACATACCTCGATTTTGAGAAGCCCATTGCCGATCTCGAAGCACGGTTGGAAGAGACCAAGAAATTGGCCCAAACCAGCAATGTAGATGTCAGTGAAGCAGTTAATGTGCTGGAGCAGAGCATTGATAAACTGCGCCGGGAAATTTTTCAGAACCTGACACGCTGGCAGCGCGTTCAACTGTCGCGCCATCCAGACCGGCCTTATACCCTCGATTATATTTCGCTCATGTGCGATCAGTTCATCGAGCTCCACGGCGACCGTACCGTTCGTGATGACCCGGCTATGGTGGGCGGATTTTGTGAATTGGGCCGCCCCGGCGGACCGAACCAAACGGTGATGATTATCGGGCAACAAAAAGGACGGAATACGAAGCAGCGTCAATACCGTAACTTCGGTATGCCGAACCCCGAAGGATATCGGAAAGCCTTGCGTCTGATGAAGCTAGCCGAGAAGTTCAACAAACCGATTATAACGTTAATTGACACACCGGGCGCATTTCCGGGTTTGGAAGCCGAAGAGCGTGGTCAGGGAGAAGCCATTGCCCGCAACCTGAAAGAGATGTTCATGCTGACGGTACCCGTTATTTGCATCGTCATTGGTGAAGGTGCATCGGGTGGCGCCTTAGGCATTGCCATTGGTGATAAGGTACTTATGCTCGAAAATACGTGGTATTCGGTTATCTCACCTGAAAACTGTTCGACTATTCTTTGGCGGAGCTGGGACTTTAAAGAACAGGCAGCCGAAGCAATGAAGCTTACCGCCCGTGATATGAAGTTGAATAAATTAGTTGATGAGATCGTGGAAGAACCCATTGGCGGGGCGCACAACGATCATCAGGAAATGGCGAACCATTTGAAAGAAGTTATTTTGAAAATCATTGCCGAGCTTAGTGCCATCGACCCTCAAGAGCGAATTAGTCAGCGTATTGATAAATTCTGCGATATGGGCGTTGTCGTGGAGTAAGCTATTGAAAACAAAAAACTACTTGTGAAAAACCTCATTTTCGATCTTGGTGATGTTATCATCCCAATTGACCTGACGGCTCCTGTTCGGAATTTTGCCATGCTGGCTAACCTGCCCGAAGATGAAGTTCGGGCTATCTGGAAACAGCATGATATCTGGAACCAGTATGAAACCGGCCTGGTTGACGACGACGTATTCCGAAGTCATGTTCGGCGGTTGTTGAAAAGTGATGACTGGGCCGATGAGGTAATTGATACCGCCTGGAATACCGTTCTGCTCGATCTGCCCGTTGACCGCATTGAGCGAATCAAAGAATTGAAATCGACTCATCGCCTGTTTCTGCTTAGCAATACCAGTCCGATTCATATCCGACAGGTAAACCGTGTGCTGACGGAAATGAATCAGCCAACGCTGGAGGAACTCTTTGAGCGTGTGTTTTATTCCTATGCTGTTCGATTGATGAAACCGGCCCCCGAAATTTATCAGCATGTATTGGACGAAGCTGGGTTGATAGCTGAAGAAACGGCTTTTTTTGACGACAATGCTGCGAACATCAAGGCGGCTGCCGAGTTAGGTATTCAAGCCGTACATGTAAAGCCACCTCTGACGATTCTTGACTACTTAAAAGATGTATAATTTATATAAGATATAGGATGTATGTTTTCCCCTGACATTTACACCCTATAGGCTATATTATACATCTTACTTCCTGCATGAATAAGAATACTCGCACTTACCTCCTGCACGGAGGTCTTTTTTTACTCACTCTGATTACCACCACAATGGCTGGCGCTGAGTGGATGTTTGGGCGGATATTCATTCCGATTGACGGAATGAAGACGCTTGGTTGGGCCGAGTTCGTAGCTGGTTTTCAGTTTTCAGTGCCGTTTCTGGCAATTTTGACCGTCCATGAATTTGGCCATTACTTTACGGCAAAAGCCAACCATGTGCGGGTAACATTACCATACTATATTCCACTCTGGCTTGGTATTGGGCAAAGCATTGGTACGTTGGGGGCCTTCATCCGCATTCAGGATTATATCAACAGCCGAAGGAAATACTTTGACATTGGCATTGCCGGACCATTAGCCGGGTTTGCGCTGGCGCTGGTTGTGCTCTGGTATGGTTTCACGCACTTACCACCTCCCGAATTCATCTTTACCATCCATCCCGAGTATCAGAAATGGGGCCTCGATTATGGCCTGTATGCGTATCAGCATCTGCCAGAAGGCGGGGCCGTTGGGTTGGGTGATAACCTGTTGTTTAATTTCTTCAAAACCTACGTAGCCGATCCTGCCCGAGTGCCGCACCCCTACGAAATGGTTCATTATCCTTATCTATTAGCGGGCTATCTGGCACTGTTTTTTACGTCGCTCAACCTAATTCCCATTGGTCAGTTAGACGGCGGACACATTCTCTACGGGCTTATCGGCCGTAAACGATTTCATTGGTTTTCTCCAATATTATTTGTTGGTTTTGCCTTTTATGCCGGGTTAGGCGTATTCAAACCAACTGATTTTGCCGTGCCAACCGATAGTGCCTTTTACTCGGAGTTGGGCTCGTTTGGACTCTATATTGGTTTCCTTTATTTGGCTTTTTCACGTATCAGCGAAAATCGCATGACTTCTCTGCTGATTACACTCAGCGTTGTGGCTGCGCAATTGGTCGTTTCTTGGGTGAGACCTGACATTGAAGGTTATTCTGGTTTTCTGGCCTTTACATTTGTGTTAGGCCGATTTTTAGGCATTTACCATCCCGAAACCGAATTAGACGAACCGCTGGATTTAAAACGGCAAGTGCTAGGATGGATCGCCCTGATTATCTTTGTGTTATGCTTTAGCCCGCGTCCTTTCCTGATTTCATAGGCATACAGAAATTAATTACTTAAAGTTACTTAATTCGCAGAATGCGAGTGGTCTTTACTGGCGCCTGATAGCTTTTATTTTATTCCGGTCGATATTTCTCTTTGCTCGAACAGATTTTCCTGTCAACGTCAAAAATAGCGCCTGTACAACTTCATTACGGTTGTACAGGCGCTATTTTTGACGTTGACAGAGACGAAATTATCAGTTTATACCGACAATTTCAGTTGCTCACTCAGCTTAAATACTTCTTTCAGACACTGTGCTGTTAATACGGCATCTTCCAGCGCATTATGAAAGCCATCTTCCCGGGCGAAACCGAAATAACTGGCAATCGCTGTCAGGCTCAGGCGGTCGGGTACTTTGCGACCGTTGGCTTTTAATACCCGGAATGTAAAATAAGCTAGTGTGTGCAGATCGAGCAAAACACGCGAGTAGGGCCACTTGAGTTTTTCATAACGGTAGGCTTCTTTTAAGAAGTTGATATCGTTAATGACACTTTGCCCGCAAATAATCACATCACGCAAAAAAGGTGTTCGATCTACTTGCTCCTTGGGAACCCGAAGGCCGAGTTCTTTACAAATCCACACTTCCAGTTCTGGCAACACGTCGTAAATCATCGGCGCATCTTCTAGCTCAGCCAGCGATAGATTATGAATTTTTTCGGAAGATGACGAAAATGCATCTTTATTTTCGGGATACACATTGGTTAGGTACCGCCCTTTTTCGGCCCAATTGTCATCGAAAAGCACGGCACCTACCTGAATTATCTCGTTATAATCTGGCTCGGGGCCAGTCATTTCGAGATCAAGAACTAAAAAAGACATAGTTTAAAGTTAAATATTTGTGCGTATTAGTCACTAATTGAATTATGAACTCATAATTTGAAAAATTATTTGCTAATTTTTCATCGCTCACAATAATATATATGTTACCGGCGTTTCACTTTCAACAATCTGACAAAGTCCCCGGTAGGCCATCTGCCGGGGACTTTTCGTTTCTATCACTGGGAAAATGCAGCGGTTACAATTCAGAAAGGAAGCCTGATTTTAAAGACTCTCTCCCCAAATATATTTACTGAACCATCGGTAATTTTCCTCCATCACCTGCCGCATCGACTTGGGCTTAGTAATACCATGACCAAAGCCTTTGTAAACAACCATTTTTACTGGTACACCTTTATCCTCCAGAGCCAGACGTAGTTCATAGGCATTGGCAATGGGCACTCGCTTGTCTAACTCCCCATGCTGAATAAGGGTTGGTGTTTTTGCGCGATTGATATAACTGATTGGCGATGTTTTCTGATAAATATCGGCATTATCCCAGGGTGTTCCCTGGAGATATTGCCGGGTGAAAGGAGTAATGTCAGTATTTTGGTAATAGGTTGCCCAGTTCGAGATACCAGCCCCCACAGACGTTGCTTTGAAACGGTCGCTGTACGTTGTGATGAAGGCCGAAATATACCCGCCCTGACTCCAACCCATCGCGCCAACTTTATCTTTATCAACCAGCCCCTTATTAATCAGGTAATCGACTCCTGAGATTACATCGTCGTAGTCGCCCAAGCCTAAGTTCTTGACATTCAACGCCCGGAATTTTCCGCCGTAGCCCGCCGAACCCCGGTAGTTGGGTCGTAATACGAGTGCTCCTTTATTTGTGAATTGTTCGACTGGGTAGTTGCGATCGGCCGTTATGGAGGGCAAGTCTATACCCGTTGGCCCACCGTGAATAACAACCAGCAGCGGGTATTTACGGGCTGAATCGTAATTGGCAGGTTTAATTAAAATTCCCTCAATTACGTTCCCATCTGCCGATTTCCAACTGATTACTTCACGGGTAGCTATTTTGAAGGAAGCCAGTTGTGCACCCATATCAGTCAGTGTTTTAGGGGCAAAAGTTGATACTGCCGATGTTTGAATTTCGCCATACTGGTTCGGTAATGCCCCAACAAAGGCCATTTGACGACTGTCTTTACTGAACGAAAACTGCGTAGCTATCAGATT
>CAXVWN010000416.1:0-26332 GCA_964263725.1 Spirosoma sp. | reverse complement strand
AAAACAATAAACTTAAACATAAAAAGAGTCCCCGATGACTAACCAGTCATCGGGGACTCTTTTTATGTATCTAATTAAATATCAGCAATTTTCGATCTGTTAAATATCCGGCAGCGCTTCGAGTTTCTACGCTTTCATATCGACCAGCATCGGAATCAAGTAATGGCGTTGGGATTGGGGTAGATTTTATTGCTGGTAATTTATTTATAAAGATTAGTGGCGCAAGGTTTCAATCTTTGTCTAAGCTGATAGGACAATCAAAAATAATGATGCTAAGAGTTCTATTGGATGACCACGGTAGTGGTTCAAAAGACTTGTTCGTTAAAATTGACGGAAGACCTACTTATGTCTGGGTTGTGGACACATCGTGGCTAGATTTTTTCTTCAACACCGATGATGGGCCTTTATTGAGTGATAATGAATTAGCACTTAGTAAGAAAACAGATGTTGCTTTACTAATCCAGTTTTGGCAAAAGATACTTTTCTCTGATCAGGCTATAGACTACTTGCCTTACTATTTACACGATCAAGGCGGACAGGCACTTCAAATTACGAAGAGAAAGAAACTTTACCATATTACTCCCGTCGGGACCGCTGACCTTACAGAAGGTACCACGAAATCTCAGTTCACCCAAATACAAAAGGATATTGCATGGCGGCAACAAATCAATCCAGATCTTGAATGGGAACTAGCTCCTGTATCTATACAAACAGGTCTAAACTGGAGTTTAGCGCAATTAAAACAACCCGTTGTTCCTCTACATTACAAGTAAACCTCACCGATCAAAACTATAAACTAACCTCAAGCTTCCTCCGTCTGCAACTGTTTTTCGTACAGCTCACGGTAGGCGCCGTTTTTGGCTAGTAGTTCCTGTTGTGTGCCTTCTTCAATGATTTCGCCCTCATCGACCATAATGATGTAATCGGCCAGTTTCGCGGAAGAAACCCGGTGCGAAATGACGACCGATGTGCGGGCTGCCATGATGCGCTGGAGGTTGTTCAGAATAATGTTTTCGGTGTTCGTATCTACCGCCGACAAGCAGTCATCCAGAATTAAAATCTTCGGGTCGCGGGCAATGGCGCGGGCAATGCTAAGGCGCTGTTTCTGACCACCCGATAACGTGACTCCCCGTTCGCCAACGCGTGTTTCGAATTGTTCAGGAAAATCTAAAACGTTCTGATATAAGTCGGCATCACGAATGGCCTGATCGACTCGCTCTTGTGGCAGGTCGGGTTTGCCAAAACGGACATTATTACTGATCGTTTCCGAGAATAAAAATACATCCTGTGGCACGTAGCCCATTTGCTCCCGCAACGAGGTCAGGTTGTAGTCTTTGATCGGGATACCGTCAATCTGAATTTCACCCGATGTTACATCGTACATTCTCGTCAGCAGATTTGCCAGCGTACTTTTCCCGGAACCGGTCGTCCCCAGAATCGCCACGGTTTCGCCTGCCCGAACATGCATCGAGAAGTTTTTGATGGCGACAATTCCCGAATCAGGATAGACGAACCGGACGTTTTTAAACTCAACTTCGCCGTTGATCGTATGGTGAATATTCTTTTGCGATACGATATCGGTTTTGATGTTCAGGAATTCGTTGATACGCTGTTGCGAGGCAGCTGCCCGTTGCGTCTGGCTGGTGGTCCAGCCGAGCGCCATAACCGGCCAGGTCAGCATATTCACATACAGAATGAATTCTGTTATGTTTCCTGGCGTCAGTCGTCCGGCCAGGATTTCCTGCCCGCCAACGAAAATCACCAGTACGTTACTTAAGCCAACCAGAATGGCAACAATCGGAAAAAACAAGGAATCGACACGCGTTAAGCTCAACGATTTACTACGATACTCATCACTTTCAATCTCGAATTTCGCGGCCGAATTGTTCTCCTGAACAAAGGCTTTTAATACGCGAATACCCGAAAACGCTTCCTGCACATAAGTTGACAATCGCGACAAAGACCGCTGAATTTCCTCAGACCGGCGGATAATGATGTTGTTAACAATATAAATGGCGACCGACAGAATCGGCAATGGCATTAGCACGTACAACGAAAGCCGGGCGTTGATGCTCACCATATACGTAATGACCAGAATAAACAGTATTATCAGGTTCAGACCATACATAATACTCGGCCCAACGTACATCCGAACTTTGCTAACATCTTCCGAAATACGAGCCATTAAATCGCCTGTGTTGTGCTGGCGATAGAAGCTAAGGGGCAGCGTTTGGTAATGGTTGTAAATCTCGTTTTTGAGATCATATTCAACGTGTCTCGACATCACGATAAGCGTCTGTCGAACCAGAAACAGAAAGAACCCCTTCAGTAAGGCCAGCAAAAGCGTTAGTACGCCGAATAACAAGATACTAAAGGCAAATACCTCATAAAGAGCCGATTGCAGCGGTGATTTGTCGTATAGATAATAGATATCTAGGGTTTCGCGAACCAGATCGAGGGCGTAGCGTACCAGCTGCGCCGGAAAAATGCCAAACAGATTAGAGATAGCGGTAAAAACCGTTCCTAAAATCAGGTACCATTTATACTTGAGTAGGTATTTGTTAAGATAGGAAAGTGCTTTCACAGGACAACCAACAGCGTTTTGTTCGTAACGGCCTGAGTTGGGGAAAAGTTGCAGGAAACCAAGGAGGGCAGGCGTTTGACCAAGCCCCTATTTAGTGAGATTAGTTACCTCATCAAGCATACAACGTGCGGCAACCTGTACCTGTTCGGCACGCGATTCATTGACGGTGTCTTCGTAGTTATGGCGGTTATACGTGTTTAAGCGATAATTCTTGATTAGCTTTTTTGTCAGAATGCCTAGCTGTTCAGCTGACATTTCGTAGTAGACGCACAACTTAGAGTCCAGATTATACCCACTATAGTCAAAGCCAATACCATATTCAGCGCCCACAATTGGTTTAAATTCCATAATTGACTCATCATTCATCAAAAACATCAGCGTTTTAGTAGGTTCAACCTGTAGCGTGTGTATCCCTGGCTTCTGGGCATACATAACAAGTACAGTGGTACGGTCATCACGCCGGAATAAGAGCGTTACTTCCATATCTTCTACACCCGCTAGCGTCGACGTGCCACGTCCAAGAATAATATTACTAGCTTTTTTTCCTCTCAGAATAACCTTAGAAAGCGTGACCTCTTTTTTCGTAAACTTGTCGATAAAGGGTGTACACAGGACCCCTTTATCATCTGCTTTATCCGTATGCTGAGCGGATAGCTGGGCTGTTGATTTGGCATTATTTTTGGGAGACGGTGCGGCTATTCTAGCAATTGGTTTATCCGTGCTCTGCGCATAGGGAGCCGCCATCATTATTTTCTGAATGGCATCGGGTACTTTGCCATTCTTCAATTGAATCAGCCCATTGGTTGTCATATCAAACTGTGCCCGCGACCCATTAATTTTTTGAGTCATCAACCTGCGCGACATGTTTACTTCTTTAAGGCTGATAACGTCCGTATTGGTTAGAATATCAGTCATTGTTGTTCCCAGCATCATGGCCTCAATGACAGAATCACTTACTTTGGCAGTTAGTAATTGACGTAATCCATTTGTAGAAAGGTCAAATTGCGTGTGAGAAGCGCGTATCTTATCGACCATTATACCGCTTGACACGTGGTTTTGATACATAGCCAGGATGGACTGGTTTGTTAAAATTTCCTGCGCTTGAACCGGGCATTTTACAAAGAAGGCAAGCATCCCGAAAACAAGAAAAAAACGAACTGACATTAGTGCATTAGGTGGTTTATGTGAAAACGAATTAATTTTTGAAGACGTCAAGAACCATGTTCAACTCAGCTGACTGAGGCTGTAATCATCAGAAAACTCAAATGACCATAAAGTTCTGAATCTCGTATAGGTCTTTATGTCTTACTAGATTCAGGTAATCTACATATGTAGATTAACTTTACAATTAAGGTATTATTAAGTATGCAATTTATGGATAAATTATTTATATACGATTTATCTACCCTAGTCTCAATCTACTTCCCGCTTGCCAATTCGCCGAATAATTCGTAATTTTGCACCCAATTCAAGAAGTTCTTTTCTTACTGGTAGCTATTAGACTTAGGCGGGATGCTCAACAGGCGATTACTCCGAATAAAGGTCATGCAGGCGTTATACGCGCTTCGGCAGGCCGAATTCTCCAATCAACAATTAGCCATAGACGGCATCAATGACCTTTTTCAACCCGATTTAAATTCGATGCTTCCGCAGGATAAGCGGCAACTCGAAGGCTACCGAAAACTTGCAGGCCTGCTCTTTGAAGAGGCCATCAAAACCAACCAATCAGCGAAAGACGACGAAGCACCCAAAAGCGTGCTCAAAGCCGCTAATGATGGTTTTGTATTCTACCAAATTCGTACTAGAAAAGATCGACAACATCTTGCCCAGATGATGTTGAAGCAGGTGAATGGCATATACGACGATTATCTGCGCGTAATGCTGTTACTGATCGAACTTGGCCACGCGGCCAATATTGATAGCGAACGGAAGCACCGAAACGTTGACGAAATACCCTTCCCGTTCGAGTCAACACTCAATGACAATACCGTTGTAAAGGCTCTGGCCGAACTACAGCCACTCCAAAACGAAGCGGTACGGCACGGAATTTCATGGACTGAAGATTTGGGATTTGTACGTAAGGCTTTGCACGAAGCCTTAAAAACCGACGATACATATCGCGCTTACTGCGATCAACGAACCCATACGATAGATGAAGACCAAGCATTGGCACAATACGTGCTACGCAGTCTTATATTTAAGCATGAGATTATTCGCGACCATCTGTCTGAAATTGATTTAAGCTGGGCCGAAAACAGTGAAGTGGTGCGGGGTTTAGCAATCCGAACGTTAAAGTCGGCCCAAAGTCCAACGGGTTTGCAGCTTGAGCCACTCACCGACGATTGGGAGGAAGATGAATTGTTTCTGAATACCTTGTTTGAGAAATCAATTGAAAACGACGCTGATTTTGAGCAACTTCTAGCCGACCAGCTTCAGAACTGGGATGTTGAGCGGGTAGCTATGATCGACAAAATTATCTTAAAATTGGCCGTTTGTGAATTGCTCAGTTTCCCAAACATTCCGGTTAAAGTAACGATTAATGAATATATAGAGCTGGCAAAAGCATACAGTACGCCTAAAAGCGGTAAATTTGTCAACGGAATTTTAGATAACCTTTCCGAAAAATTACAAGCTTCGGGCCGTCTGCGTAAAAGCGGACGCGGGTTATTAGACAATAAATAAAAAGGTTTGTAGTTTGTGGTTTGAGTAGTCTTACGAATACCAACAGTAGCCACAAACTATCAACCACAAACTTTCTTAGAAATGAGCAGAATTGGCCGTGATTTAACCTTTTTGCTGACCGGCATTGCTGCCGGTTCCCTTTTTGGATTGCTGTATGCGCCCGACAAAGGCAAGATTACTCGTGATCGGCTATCGTTCCGATTGTCGAAATACCGGGAGCAGATTAATCAATTGCTGGACGACTTGGGCAAATCAGCAGAATTACCTGAAAACTCGTCTAAAAATGAAGGACAGCGTGTCGTTAATGACGCCCGTGAAAAAGCGGAACGCCTGCTGGAAGATGTAGATCGGCTAATGGCTCAAATAAAACAGCAGAACGCCTGACAAGTTGAGTTAGAGAATTTGAGATAGACCGTCGGATAGTTTGATGTTCGTAGTTAGTTTACCGGCAAAATTGCGAACCTCAATTCGCCCTACGGAATTGGCTCAAACGTCAAACTTTTTTCAAGCATGTACATCAGGAACTGGCCACTTGTAGTGGCCGTAGTCGGATTAAGTTTTGGCTATATTAGCTGCGACAACCGTCAGCAAAGTCAAGCCTCAAAAGAAACGGCTTCGGCAAAAATGCCGAAAATAACCTTTGCCGAAAAAGGTATTCACGACTTTGGAACGCTCACCGAGGGTGATACAGTCGAACATGTATTTGCGTTTACAAATACAGGAGAATTTCCGTTGATTATCAATAACATTACGGCTTCGTGCGGCTGCACAACGCCCGAATGGCCGAGAGAGCCAGTAGCTCCCGGTGCCAAATCGTCGGTGCGAGTGCGTTTCAATAGTCGGGGCAAAAATGGTGAACAAAGCAAAACCATCACCATCTTTGCCAACACGGAACCGGCCATGACCGATCTTCAATTCAAAGCCTTGGTAAACCCCAAAGCGAATTCCGCCAAAACGTCATAAATTCACCACCTATGTTATCAATTTTGTTACAGGCCGCAGCAGGCTCCAACACCTCAATGATTTATAATGTGCTACTTTGGGTAGCCATCATTGGTGTGTTTTATTTCTTCATGATTCGCCCGCAGCAAAAAAAGCAGAAGGACCAGAAAAGTTTTGTCGATAATCTCAAAAAAGGAGACAGCGTTGTTACGGTTGGCGGATTGCATGGCCGTATTGCATCAGTCGATGCGACTACAATTACGCTCGATGTAGATCGGGGCGTTAAAATGACCTTTGAGAAAAGTTCGATCTCGCGCGAAGCAACAGTCAAACCGGCCGAAGCTGAGAAACAATAGCGTGTGAACACCGCCCAAAACACCCGTTCATTTCAGCCCACCAAAGCCTTGCTTTGTTTAGGAGCAGCTACGCTGTTCTGGTTCCTTAATGCGCTCAACAAACCGGGCTATACACTCAACGTCGAGTATCCTGTCCGGTTTGTGTATGATGACTCGTTATTCATACCAACCTCGCCCCTACCCCATGACGTACGGGTTAATGTATCGAGCGATGGCTGGGGATTATTGCGTCACTCGTGGTTACCCTTCCGAGTTGATCCCGTAGATTATATTGTTACGGACCCGCTGCGGGCAACGGCCATCAATACGGCCTCGCTAACAGCCGCCCTGGCCGAACAAGTTAAAAAACTCCATATTAATTATGTCGTTGCCGACACACTCGCCATGAGTTTCGATAGGCACATGACTAAAACGATTCGCCTTGTTGCCGATAGTTTACATATCAATCTCGCTCCCCGATATATGGTATCAAGTGTCATAAATCTGACGCCTGGTACCATTCAGGTAGATGGACCGGCAAAACTGGTACGTGGCCTCCCGGATACACTATTGGTAAAAATTCCGCGTAAACGCATTGTCGATAATTACGATGAAGAGATTCCGTTGAATCAACTGCGCCATCCGCTTTTGCGCGCTAGTGCCGACCGAGTAGCGGTCAGTTTTGAAGTCGGTGAATTGCTCTCGCCCCTACCGCAGAAATAATAAAGCAACCTATTCATTTTGTCAAAACCGCATGAAAACTCCCCTCCAGATTGGTGTAACGGGCGGTATTGGTTCGGGCAAAAGCATTGTCTGTAAGGTATTTCGAACACTGGGCATTCCCGTATACGAAGCTGACGAACGAGCAAAGTGGCTTACCGAACATGACCCGATTTTAAAAGCCGACATTCGGCGAGTTCTTGGTCCAAACGCTTACGATCTAACCGATGGACCGACATCTGGCCGCTACAATCGAAGTTGGGTAGCCTCACAGGTATTTGCGAATCCTGAACTTCTGGCCGCACTCAATGCCGTCATTCATCCAAGAGTGTTCGCTGATACGGTGGCCTGGGTCAATCAACATCTCGACAAACCCTATGTCGTGAAAGAAGCGGCCCTAATGAAGCGGGCCGGTGACCCAACGGCGGGTAATTCACTCGACAAAGTTATTGTTGTACAGGCACCTGTGGTTTTACGTATTGAGCGCATTCGCAAACGCGACTCTCAACGATCCGAAGTCGAAATCCAGAACATTATCAACCGTCAGGTGAGCGACGAAGAGCGCTTACGTATTGCTGATTATGTAATCGAAAATGGCGAAAGCCAGTTAGTGCTCCCTCAAGTGATTCGACTACATGAGTTTTTTTTACAGCAGGCGGCTATTTAATGCCTGTACTACTGTAATTTGGGCTATCACTCATCAATAGCCCAATCGAATGAAACAAGGTTTTACACTACTGATTGCCTGCGCAGGTAGCTTTTTACTCGGGGCATTTATCACCAACGACGATCCAAAAAAGCCTTTAACGACCGATATAGTCGAGGCTGCCTCGCAAGTATTTGGACTCGAGTTTACCCCGGCTGAGCGTGATTCAATGCTTGGCAATCTGAACAACGCCCGTTCTAATTATGAGGCTTTACGAAAGATTGATTTACCGAATGATGTTGCCCCAGCGCTGTACTTTAATCCCCTGCCATCAGGGTTTCATATGCCTACCGGGCCATCATCGTTTAAAGCGTCGGCGTTGGACAAGGTTACGTTGCCAAAAAATCGAGATGAACTCGCTTATTACACGGTTGGGCAGTTAGGCGAATTAATCCGAACAAAACAAATATCATCAGTCGAATTAACGCAGTTCTTCCTGAATCGACTTAAAACATACGACCCCAAATTGCACTGTGTTATTACCCTCACCGACGAATTAGCGTTGAGTCAGGCCAAACGCGCCGATGCGGAATTAAAAGCGGGAAAATATCGCGGGCCATTACATGGCATACCCTACGGCGCTAAAGATTTGCTGGCCAAGAAAGGACACAAAACAACTTGGGGATCAGTACCTTACAAAGACCAAACGATTAACACGGATGCTACGGTCATTCGAAAACTCGAAGAGGCCGGGGCGGTATTATGCGCCAAAATGACGTTGGGCGAATTGGCGATGGGCGACGTCTGGTTTGGCGACATGACGCGCAATCCCTGGAATCCAGCTACAGGTTCCAGCGGCTCCTCGGCGGGGTCGGCATCGAGCGTATCGGCGGGTTTATTACCCTTCGCCATTGGCACCGAAACAATGGGGTCAATTGTCTCGCCCTCAACAATTTGCGGCACTACCGGCCTTCGCCCGACGTTCGGGCGGGTAAGCCGTCATGGGGCTATGGCTTTGAGTTGGAGTATGGATAAAATCGGACCCATTACCCGGTCAGTTGAGGATTGTGCACTGGTTTTCAACGCCATCTATGGCCCCGATGGTAATGACCCGACGGTTATGGCTGCTCCATTCCGATACGCACCGATGCTATCCTTAAAAGGCGTTCGGATTGGTTATGTGAAGAAAGGGTTTGAAAGCAACTATCCCAACCGGGCCAATGACTCGCTCACCCTCCAGACGCTGCGTACTCTGGGAGCCGAACTGGTGCCGTTTGATTTACCCACGAGTGTACCAGCCAATAGAATTTCGTTTTTGCTGGGTGTCGAAGCGGCTGCCTCATTCGATGAATTAACGCGGTCGGGTCGCGACGACCAGATGGTAAGACAGGGAAAAGGTGCCTGGCCAAATTCATTTCGTTCATCACGATTCGTACCGGCCGTTGAGTATATACAGGCCAACCGCGCCCGTACCAAGCTCATTAACGAGATGGCCGCTCAGCTAAAAGCGACTAAAATCGACGTGTACGTATCGCCAGCCTATGCGGGTGGTAACCTGACGATTACAAATCTTACAGGCCATCCGTGCGTGGTGTTGCCCAATGGATTTACTAAACAAAACATGCCCACCAGCATTACATTTATGGGTCAGTTGTTTGAAGAAGGAAAGTTATTAGCTGTGGCAAAAGCCTATCAGGATGCTACTCAATGGCATAAAAAACATCCATCCCTTCAGTAGTGCAGCCAGGCCCTTCCCTTATTTGGTAACTGCGTTTTTTATAAAGAAACTTCCCGAGTGGGACACACCTAAATTCTCGTACCTACGTCAGTTAGTCCCCGCTATCGTTCGATAAGTCGATCATAGCGGGGACTTATTTTATAAATGGCAGTAATATAGCCTAGGAAATTATGCTCCCGAAGTGGGAACATAAAAACGGCATTTGAGTAAAAGTAGAAGGCCGTATCGTAGACGTATTTTGGGGCTGATTTCTAGTCTTCAATAAATTTACTTCACTCAGCCGTGACCAAAAAAACGTAAGACGTCTAATAACCTATCTCTGTTTAGGGGCGCGTATAGCCGAATCAAAAAAAATCTATCGGACATAATAGGCTTGACTTTTCTTTAAACTTTTGCCTTCAGCCAATGTTCCAGAAAAGCAAAGAGATTTTTTGTCTGTGCGCTCCATTAACTTTTAAATGTTCACGTTCTTATGGCAGAAAATCTGTTGGATTTAGCAAAGAGTTACCTAAGCGACAATGTCGTGAGTCAGGTTAGTAAGATGCTCGGTGAAAACCAGCAAAACACACAGAAAGCCTTTGATGGTGCATTGCCCACTATTTTGAGTGGCTTGGTGCAGAAATCGGCTCAGCCAGGTGGGCAAAGTTCTATCATGGATATGATTGGCGAAGTAATGGCACCTAACCGCGCGGCAGGCGATGTAATCACACCAATCGGAGGTATGTCAGGTCATTTAAGCGATATGCTAACTAATGGTCTACAGACCAGCGGTTTACTATCAATGGGGACTAGCATTATTCAGAGCTTATTTGGCGATAAAGCTGGGCCTATTGCGGGTGCCCTTTCATCATATAGTGGCATCAAACAATCGTCGGCCTCATCGCTTATGAGTATTGCCGGACCACTTTTATTAAGTGTTTTAGGCAAAAAACTAGCTGATAGTGGCACAGGAGTATCAGGTCTGGTTGGACTCATTAGCAGTCAGGTAGCGTCTGGCCAATCGGCAGTTCCATCGGGCTTTGCTACGCTGCTGGCTAGTATTCCAGGTTTGGGTCTTCTTGGCGGGTTGGGCAGTAAAATAAGCGGTACTACAATACCAACTCCCGTTGCGCGTGTTACAACCGTATCCACAGACGCTCCATCTCTTGGTCGTCCGGCACCAATACCAACTTACACCGATACTGACGACAATTCGTCGGGGAGCGGTAACCGCTGGCTACCCTGGTTACTCCTTTTACTGGGCGCTGCCGGGTTGTTTTATTTCCTGCGTTCGTGCCGCAATGATGGCACAGAAACGATGAAAAGCACAGCCGATAGCGTTAGTACGACTGTTGATAATGTGGCAACAGACGTAAGTGCAGCAACCGACTCAGCGGGCATCAAAATGGAAGCAGCGGTCGATTCAGCAGGCAATGCACTAAATGATGTAACAGCGAAATTAGGCGCGTTTTTCAAACGTAAACTTCCATCTGGTTACGAGTTGAACATCCCCGAAAACGGCATCGAAAACAATCTGGTGAAGTTTATTGAAGATAAAAGCCTTCCGGTTGATAAAACGACTTGGTTCAACTTCGGTCGGTTGTTGTTTGATACAGGCAAGGCAACGCTGAAACCAAACTCGAAAGACGAAGTAAAAAATATTGCTGAAATTCTAAAGGCGTTCCCCGCCGTAAACATTAAGATTGGCGGCTATACTGACAATACGGGCAGTGCTGAAACCAATAAGAAACTATCGCAGGAAAGAGCCGATGCCGTTATGGCGGAGTTAATACAACTGGGTATTTCCAAGTCCAGACTGGAAGCTGAAGGCTATGGTCCTGAGCATCCGACAGCGCCAAACGATACCGAAGCAGGCCGGGCCGAAAACCGCCGAATTGCCGTTCGGGTAACAAAAAAATAAACCCATGTAATGTATTAAAGGGATCATTTCATCTTGCGAAATGATCCCTTTAGCAAATCAGCTAGTTCTGACTAAGACACAATAAAAATGGCTTTCCTGTAAAGGAAAGCCATTTTTATTGACATTTACCACAGTTTATTCGGATAAGCTCCTTCGTCATGCAGTTTTTTTAGGGCAGCCTGCACCGTTGGTTTATCATCTGGATAGGTCACACCAAACCACTCCGAGCGGCTACGAAACACTTTGCAATGGCCCGTATCTGTCTGAATCAGGTTAGTCATAACGGTTGGGATATAAAACTCGGCCTTCGGCGAGTTAATGTTAGCCATAGCATAGCTCTCAAACTGGTGTTGTACCAAGGGGAACACACTCGGTTTGAAACCCCAGAAATTCATCGAAACAGGAGTATCGGGGGCCAGTGATGTTAGTTTATCCGCTTCTTCAAAAACGATTTTCTTCTCACCCGAACCATTCTCCTGCTCATAGATTTTCGTACGCTCAATGACCGATGTGAGATTACCATTTTCGGCCACCTCACAAACTCCCCGCGACACTGAACCATTCTCAGACAGCGTGTTTTTCACTTCATAGCCAACCATTGCATGAAGTTGATCGTCGGTGTCAGTCTTTAGAAAATCGCTGATGAGCTGAAAGGCTTCCAAGCCATAAAAATCATCGGCATTGATGACCGCAAAGGGCGTATGCGTATGCGTTTTAGCGCAAAGCATGGCATGGCCTGTCCCCCAGGGTTTAGTCCGCGTCACGGCACCCAACTCTTCCGGTACATATGAGTCCAAAGCCTGGATAGCATAATCTACTTCGATTTTATCCGCTAATTTCTCAGCGAAAACCTCCTCAAAATCCTGGCGAAGTTCTTCTCGAATAATAAACACAACCTTTCCAAAACCAGCCCGGATAGCGTCGAAAAGTGAATAATCTATAATGGTTTCACCATTCGGACCAAAGTGGTCGAGTTGTTTAACACCACCATAGCGGCTGCCCATACCGGCTGCCAGAATCAAAAGGGTAGGTTGCATTTTAGTTATCACCGGAACGCCGGTGCGTTAAACAGTTATTAATTGCAGCAAACGTTGCCCGCCCAAAATTAAAAAAAGGGGGTGGGCTTTACTATTCAAAGCGGAGTTAAAGAGTGTACAATCGCCAATACTCCTTTTAATAAAAATTTTTCTCAACAATATACAATTTTAAATAGTTGTTGTTATAATTGTATGCTAAACAATAGTTGTCTTGGCAATCAATTTTAACCATCCTTAACAAGCTGTTTTCAGTGTCCTAATCGTTCACGTTATCAACTGTAGCGGCTACCTCAACAATATGCCATTTTATCACACACTCGGCCAAATTTCGCCCAAACGCCACACGCAGTTTGCTAAGCCAGTTGATGGAACCGGTGAAGTAGGTAGCCATAGCGATACAACTTCCCACCCGTTTTATTATGAACAATTATTCGGGACAATTGGCTTCGAGGGCATGTCGTCTTTGCTGTACCATACTCACCGCCCAACAATGGTGCGCGAGGTGTTGGCAAGTGTAGACATGACGCCGAAACTAGCTGTACAGAAGAATATATTGTCGCGAAAATTGTTTGGTTTTACAATTGAGCCAGCCGATGATTTTCTAAAAAGTCGGATTCCACTTCTGGTAAACAACGATTTGATTTTTGGACTGGCGGCCCCACGACAATCGCTGACAAGCTATTTCTACAAAAATGCCGACGCCGACGAACTTCTATTTATACATCGCGGCTCGGGCCGACTTCGGACATTGTTCGGCACAATCCCCTTTCAGTATGGCGATTATCTGGTCATTCCGCGTGGCGTAATTTACCAGATCGAATTTGACTCAGCAGACAATCGGCTCTTATACGTCGAATCGCACTCTCCGATTTACACCCCCAAACGGTACCGTAACCAGTTCGGGCAATTGCTCGAACATTCGCCCTTTTGCGAACGCGACATTATCCGTCCGGGCCATCTCGAAACCCACAATGAAATCGGTGATTTTCTGATAAAAATTAAAAAACAGGGAGCTTTGCATTCGCTCGTTTATGCGTCGCACCCGTTCGATGTGGTTGGCTGGGATGGCTACAATTATCCCTACGGATTTTCGATTTTCAACTTTGAACCGATTACCGGTCGGGTACATCAGCCGCCCCCGGTGCATCAAACATTTCAGACCGATTCGTTTGTGGTTTGCTCGTTTGTACCACGCCTGTACGACTATCATCCACAAGCAATTCCTGCTCCTTACAACCACTCGAATATCGACTCCGACGAGGTTATTTATTATGTCGATGGCGATTTTATGAGCCGTAATGATATTGCTCCCGGTCATATCACCCTGCACCCCGGTGGCATTCCGCACGGGCCAGCACTGGGTGCTATGGAACGCAGTATCGGCAAAAAAGAAACGCAGGAATATGCGGTTATGGTGGACACCTTCCGGCCCCTAATGCTCACCGAACAGGCAGTGGCCATTGATGATGGAAAATATCACAAATCCTGGTTGGACTAAGGCAACGTGAATACTCAGTCTGCCAATGCATTGCGGCTGAAGATTTACGCTACACACAACACATCAACGAACAAAAATGGAAACGCTCGAACTAAAACAACCCATCATTGCCGAATCGGCGACGGAAGATTTTCTTCCGCTCAATGGCACAGATTATATTGAGTTATACGTCGGAAATGCCCGTCAATCGGCGCACTATTTTCAAACCGCATTTGGCTTTCAGCCAGTAGCGCATGCCGGCTTATCGACGGGTTTGCGCGACCGGGAATCCTATGTTGTGCAACAGGATAAAATCCGGCTCGTACTAACATCACCGCTACATGGCAATACTGAAATTGGCCACCACCTCGATCAACACGGCGACGGCGTTCGGGTGGTTGCGCTGTGGGTTGACGATGCCAGACAGGCATTTGACGAGACCATCAGCCGGGGGGCCACACCGTATATGGAGCCCAAACGGGAACAGGATGAACACGGTTATGTGGTGCGCTCCGGCATTTACACCTACGGCGACACAGTTCACATTTTTGTAGAACGTACTGATTATGAGGGTGTTTTCCTGCCGGGTTATGAGCCTTGGTCACCGAGTTATCATCCGGGCGATGTGGGTCTGAAATATGTAGACCACATGGTTGGCAACGTGGGCTGGCACGAAATGAACCAATGGATGACCTTTTACCACGATGTGATGGGTTTTCAGCAACTTGTTTCTTTTGACGACAACGACATATCAACCGACTATACGGCGCTGATGAGTAAGGTCATGAGCAACGGCAACGGCCGCGTGAAGTTCCCCATTAACGAACCCGCCGAAGGCAAGAAAAAGTCGCAGATTGAAGAGTATCTGGACTTCTACGGCGGGCCGGGTATTCAGCATATTGCGGTAACAACCGATCATATTGTGGAAACTGTGTTGGCTCTCCGCGACCGGGGTGTCGAGTTCCTGACCGTTCCAGATACGTATTATGAAAATCTATCCGACCGGATCGGAGAAATTGATGAAGAAATAGACATGCTGCGATCACTCGGAATATTGGTAGATCGCGACGACGAAGGCTACTTACTTCAGATTTTCACCAAACCCATTTGCCCTCGGCCGACCTTATTTTTTGAGATCATTCAACGCAAAGGTGCCCGTTCATTCGGGAAAGGTAATTTCAAAGCTTTGTTTGAAGCCATAGAACGCGAACAGGCATTGCGGGGAACGTTGTAATAATGGTGAAAGAGCGAAAGAATGAAAGAGCAGCTGACGCATCAATTTTCACTCTTTTGCCTTTCACCTTTTCGCCCTTTCAATCATGAATCAGACCTATTCAACATACACACCCGACGATCAAGCTGTGTGGCAACTTTTGTTCGAGCGGCAAATGGCGCAGTTACCGGGAAAAGCCAGTCAGGCCTACCTCGACGGAATCGTAGCGACGGGTTTCCAGGCTAATCGTATTCCTGATTTCGAGCGAGATTTGAATCCGCATTTGCAGCGGCTAACAGGCTGGCAGGTTCATGCCGTTGACGGCTTGATTCCGAATCGTGACTTTTTCGAGTTGATGGCCAATCGGTGTTTTCCGGCTACGACCTGGCTGCGTCAACGCGATCAACTGGATTACTTGCCGGAGCCGGATATGTTTCATGACACGTTCGGGCATGTGCCTATGCTATCGAATCAGGCTTTCTGCGATTTTTTGGCTTCGTTGAGTCAGATTGCCCTGCGTCATATCGACAGTGAAGAAGCCATTATCATGATTTCGCGTTTGTATTGGTACACCGTTGAGTTCGGGCTAATTCAGGAAGGCGATCACCTGCGAATTTATGGCGGAGGCATTTTGTCGTCCGTTGGCGAAACGACTTACAGTTTGTTCAGCGATAAGCCGAAACGCGTGCCGTACAATGTTAAGGTACTGTTAAAAACGCCTTATATTATTGACCATTTTCAGGAGCAGTATTTCGTCATTGATTCCTACGAACAACTGTATCAGTCTATGCCGCAGATTGAAGAAACGCTGGAAGGCTTATTAGTCAGTTAGATTGGCTAATTTTGTCAGTTAACCGATTCTGATTACTGACAATGACGCACCCATCCGATACGCGTGCCTATTTTTTCAAGATTGATACCACGATCAAGAAAATCCGCAATGCCCTCCAAAAACAGTTTACGGATGGGGGTTTCGACCTAACTGTAGATCAGTGGGTAATTATTGATCACCTTTATCGAAATCCGGGTATCAGTCAGAACACCATTTCGGAAATGACCACAAAAGACGCTCCGACAGTGACGCGCATTATTGACTTGCTCAGCCAGAAAGGGCTAACTGAACGGCGAATGGCCGACACCGATCGGCGTAAGTTTCTGGTATATCTGACCGAAGCTGGTGAAGCCAAATACGGAGAGGTTTTGCCGGTTGTTTCGGCCATGCGACGCAAAGGCTGGGGCGATCTGAGCGACGATGATTATCAGCATTTTGTTCGCATTATGGACTCTATTTACAGTAATATCAGCGAGTAGACATATCGGGATGGAAACGGTAGTTACACCGTTCAGGCCAGTAGTTTGCAAAAATCAGCGAGTAGACATATCGGGATGGAAACCCACTACTATTTTTTATCTTGTCAGGATTCATCATCGTAAATTTCCACTGCAACAGCGGTCCGTCCGCGTTACCTCATGTACGGCATTTTCAGTTACGAAAATTCTAGCGCCCGTGTGGGTTGGAAACACGGCGACCACATTCTCGATCTCCAAGTGGTAAGTTTATCAGGCTATTTCGATGACCTCTCTGTTGACTCCAGTGTATTTTCCAAACCTGTTCTAAACGATTTTATCGCTCTCGGTAAACCAGCGCACCAAGTCATTCGTCAGCGAATCAGGGAACTAGCAGACACTAATTCTACGGCGTTTACAGCCATTTACGATCAGGTTTTTATTCATGAGTCACGGGCACAGATGCACCTTCCCGTGCGTATTGGCGACTACACCGATTTCTATGCGGGCATTCACCATGCCGAAAATGTAGGGCGCATGTTTCGACCCGATGGCGATCCGCTGCTGCCCAACTATAAACATCTGCCCGTGGCCTATCACGGCCGCGCTTCGTCCATCGTCGTTTCGGGGACGCCCATTCGCCGACCGAGCGGGCAATTTCTGGGAGCCGATAAACAACCCGTATTTGGTCCGACAAATGCATTAGATTTTGAATTGGAACTGGCCCTGATTATCGGTAAGAATAACCCGTTGGGCGAACCAATTCCGGTTGACGAAGCCGAAGACTACATTTTTGGCATTGTCCTGTTCAATGACTGGTCTGCACGCGATATTCAGCGGTGGGAATATCAGCCGCTGGGGCCATTTCTTGGCAAGAATTTTGCGTCGAGTATGTCAGCCTGGGTGTTGCCATTTGATGAGCTGGAGCCGTTTCGCATCGCCGGTATGGAGCAGGAACCAAGCCTGTTACATTACTTAAAACCCAACAAATCAGGCAGTTTCGATATTGAGTTGGCTGTTTGGTTGCAGACAGCTAGTGGCGAAGATGTTTGTATTGGTCGTACAAATGCTCAATATCTCTATTGGAGTTTCGCTCAAATGATTGCTCATCACACAGTTGGCGGTTGTAATCTGCACATTGGTGATGTATTGGCTACGGGCACTATATCTGGCACAATACCCGGCAGTTACGGCTCACTGCTCGAATTAAGCTGGAACGGAGAACGGCCTCTTCATTTGTCCCATACCGAGTCCCGAACTTTTTTGGCCGATGGTGATACCGTGACATTAAAAGGTTGGGGTTTTTCGACTGGTATTCGGGTTGATTTGGGCGATGTAAACGGAAAAATCCATTCATGAAAACTGTCAATCCAAGAGATTTGCAACCCACTGAATTTTACCGGTTTATGATCGGCACGATTGGGCCACGCCCCATTGCGTTTGCCAGTACGATAGACCATCAGGGCAATGTTAACCTTAGTCCGTTCAGCTTCTTTAACCTCTTCGGCTATAATCCACCAACGCTGGTTTTTGCACCAACTATTAACCGACATGGGCACAAAAAACATACGCTTCTGAATCTGGAAGAAGTTGGCGAAGTGGTGATCAACGTTGTTAATTTTGCTATGGTCGAGCAGATGTCGCTGGCTAGCGCCGAGTTTGAACGAGGAGTCAATGAGTTTGACAAAACAGGATTTACAGCCATTCCTTCTAATGTAATCCGTCCGCCGAGGGTTGCGGAATCACCAGCAACGTTTGAGTGTATTGTGAAGCAAATCATTGCATCGGGCGACGGGCCGGGTGCCGGACATCTTGTTATCTGTGAGGTTGTTATGGCCCAGTTTCATGACACTATTTTCACCGAAACGGGCGCCATTGATCCACACCAGATTGATCTTATTGGCCGCACGGGAGCCGACTGGTATTGCCGGGCGCATGGCGATGCTCTCTTCGAAGTAGCTCGCCCTCAACTGGGTATTGGTGTTGACCATATACCAGCCGATATTCGCAATAGCGTTATTCTATCGGGGAATGATCTGGGCAAACTGGGTAGCTTTTCAGCTTTGCCCACCACCGATGAGGTGAAGGCCTTTCTTGAATCCGGTGTGCTCAATGAGTTGTTTGATGAGGCCAGAAACGGCTGCCAATATTTACCCGATTTGCTCCACCTTCGCGCCAAGCAACTATTGGCCGAGCGCGAAGTAAAAGAAGCCTGGCTGACATTGTTAGCAAATCAACCTTAATTTAGTTATTTTACGACTACCTTATACTACCGCTATCTGTACTGCTATTTCACTATGCACATCTCTACTAATGCCTTTCTGGTTGTTTTCTTATCTCTTATCCTTCAATTAATTATGACAGTTGTTTTTGCGAAAGAAGCACTAACTACTGAATTGGGTAAATACTGTTCGGTTAAATGTACGCTAGCGGCTGCCATGTATTTTTGTTTTGCCATTATACTAACCTGGTTGCTCCTATTTTCTTCGGTTGATTTGTTTGATTAACGTCCTGTTTTGCCCATCGCGCTGAGTTCAGTGGGGTTTTTGGAAGAAACAGGAACGAGTTAACATTCTTTACTTTACCATTTTTGTATTTTAGGCTACTATGCTGACTGATTATACAGCCATATACTTATTTGTATTTGTGAATATTATATAATTTTATCAATATTGAGTTATCTTTAGAAGCGCCTTACTTATTAATTATCCAGTAGTTCCTGCTCAGTTCTATGTCTCGTTTTATACTACTCCTTGGTTATTTATTCTTAGGTTCTATGCCCACCTGGGGACAGTGCGTTATCTCGAAAAATAACTATGGACAAGTCATAACAACTTGCGAACAATATGGTGCTACAGTACCCAACCAATTTGCCACCGCCAGCCATAAACAGGCGAACTATTTAGGTAGTGAGTTCTTTACCTTTCCGGCATGGCAGGCCGGTAAAATTCAACTGGATCAATCAGGAAAGGAAATCGCCTGCTTATTGGCGTATAATTTAGTGACTAACACAATTATGTGTCAGTTTAACAATGAATTAAAGCCGACCAATATAAAACCTTACACATTCACCATAAATGGAATCAAGTTTAGCCAACAGGTCAATATGGTACCTGGTGTTGACAAACAGTCTTACTTCACGGTACTCTATGATGGTCAAACGAAGCTCATGAAAAGCTTCACTAATCGATTAATACTAAAGCCAACCGGTAACGGCTATGAAAAAAGTAATCCGTTTGATGGCTATTACCAAACTCAGGAACGCTATTACATTCGCAAAGGAGAGGGGCAGCCCCAACTGACAACGTTATCAAGAAGCTCCCTATCAACTATTTTGTATGAGCATTCTGAACAGATCGTTTCCCGGTTTCCTCAGAAGCAATTAACAATTGGTGAGACAACTAAGCTTTTAGCTTATTATGATTCCCTGAGAACTGCATCCAATTCCCTAAAAACTGCGTTAGATTCTAACAAGCCTTTGTTAAGCCGGGATGTAGTCTTTACTGACTTTCTTCATAATCAACTTAAGTATCCAAACAGAGCCTGGAATAATAGTGTCTATGGGCGAGTTTATGCTGGTTTTGAGGTTAATGAAGATGGAAGAATAACCAACATTACGCTACTTAGTCCCGATAATATTGGGTTTGGCTTCGATCAAGCGGTTAAACTAGTCTTAAGTAAACTCGCCAATGTGAGACCCACACATGTTGGCAAATATGCCTTGCCTGTATCCTTTACCTACACTAACACACAGGACAAGGAAGGTACTTATGTCCCTATAAACACGCTGCCTTCCGAACGTTTTAACGGGCGTACGGTACTAGAGGAGATTGTGGTGCCGGTTGTTGTATCAAAGTCGGTTACTACAAGTCGAGAGGTGTGGGGTTACTACAAGTGATAGATTTAGCATTGAGGTGCGGTTTACACGACTGTCTTTTTCTATTTGCTAAACTATTTTCACCAACGCTTGTAACCATATATAATCAATGTTTGAAAGAAACATTTGAATGTATGGCATCACAGCTAGTTTTAGTTAAATCAGGTCAACTTACTATTGGAGTGGATGCTGCGGCTCCGCTCCCTTTGCATACTAATCCTGCCCAGCCGCCCATGGAAGGATTTGACATCGATCTCACCCAGCACATCGCCCGACGCTTGAACTTAACAATTGAGTATAAAAGCGCTTTGTGGCGAGACATCATTGAGGACCTACAACAGGGTCGAACTGATTTGATTTGCAGTGCTTCCACCATCACCGAAGACCGCAAAGAGATTCTTGATTTCAGCCAACCTTGTCTGGATATTAGTTTAGCCATAGTTGCGCAGCAAAATAGTTCTATCAAAACGGCAGATGATCTTAACCAAAAAATTATTGGGGCACGTGTAGCCACCAGTGCCGAAACGTTCATCAATGAGCATCTTCAGGCCAAATCTGTCGTCACGTTTGATCTGAATACAGACACTTATCAAGCCTTGAAAGACAGACAAGTAGACGCGGTTATTGACGATTCACCCATTGCAGAATACTTTGCAAAAAGTCTAGGTCTTGAGTTCGTCAGTAATATTCCAGGCACAGAAGCCCAATATGGCTTATTGTTTAGAAAAGGTAACCGTTTATTACAACAGGCCGTTAACGACGTTTTAGAGGAAATTCAGCTAGATGGCACCTACGAATCTATACAGCGAAAATGGCTTGGTACTGCGGTGTAATTATCATTTAGCACAGGGGGTTAGGAACAGCCATTTCGTTGTTGCTGTATAGGTGGGCATTTTACTGAACCGTAAGAACAAAACACACAACAGTCTCCCAACAAAGGCCTAAGAACGGTTTGACAATCTACACATTCATAGAAGAACTGACAGGCATTGGTGAGCATTGTTTCGTTTTGCTGATGACCACATTGCGGGCAAGTAATTGTCGATTCTAAAGTCATTGCTGCCATATTGTCAAACGTTACGGTAAACTAGCACAGCAAATCGGTATTCACTTATAATACCTTGCCCGGTTGGCGATTTATGCATCAACCGGGCAAGGTATTTTTATCAATAGCCTCTTGCGGTGTTGTCTGCCCGTGGGTCAGATGCGCCTTCGTAGGAACCATCCGGGCGAATCAGTACGCAATCCATACGACCGAGGGTATTGCTGAGTTTTTCCAGAATATAACCCCGGCCCTTTAACGCGTCGACAGTGGCATCGGAGAAAGCTCCGTTTTCGAAGATAGTTTTATCAGGTAGCCACTGGTGGTGAAATTTCAGCGCGTTAACAGCCTGCTGCATGGTCATACCATGTTCAATTACGTTCAGGATGGTTTGGTATACCGATGTCATAATGGTTGAGCCGCCCGGTGTGCCAACCACCATAAACAGCTTCCCGTCTTTTTCCAGAATAGTTGGTGTCATGGACGACAGCATCCGCTTGTTAGGCGCAATGGCGTTCGCCTGGTTGCCAATTAAGCCATACATATTGGGGGCACCCGGTTTCACGCTGAAATCATCCATTTCGTTGTTCATGAAAAATCCCGCACCGCCAACCACCACCCGGCTGCCGTAACCGCCATTTAATGTTGTTGTGATACTTACTGCGTTGCCTTCTTTATCAACCACCGAAAAATGGGTGGTTTCAAGGCTCTCATAACCCGGAATCATGCCACCTTTCACGGCGCGGCTGTCGGTCGCTTTGGCCCACGAGAAATCGGTCCAGCGCGTGCGCAGATAGTCGGGGTTGATGAGTTGCGCAACAGGAACTTTTACAAAATCGGGATCACCCAAAAATTTGGCGCGGTCGGCATACACACGCCGTTCGGCTTCAATCATGACCTGTACGGTACTGTCGCGATTCCAGCCCCAGCTGCGAAGCGGATAGGGTTCTGTAAAACGCATCATCTGTAACAAGGCAACGCCCCCGCTTGAGGTTGGTGGCATCGTAATCACGTTATATTCTTTGTATTTAGCCTGAATAGGGTCACGCCAAACAGAATGGTAATTTTTCAGATCTTCTTCGGTAATCATGCCTTTTCCCCGCACCATCTCTTCGGATAGCAACCGGGCTGTTTCACCTTCATAAAATCCCGCACGTCCCTGAGCTTGAATGCGTTGCAGAGTTTTAGCCAGATCAGCTTGCACCAGTAATTCGCCTTTATGCCAGGTCGTTGTGTCCGTTGACACGACACTTTTCAGAAAGTAGGCTTTGCCGGGATTAATGGTAGTCAAGTCAGGTTTGATACGATTCAGACCAACAGCATCGCGTTCGGTGAGGGCAAACCCCTTCTCGGCTAAATCGACAGCGGGTTGTACTACCTGCGCCCACGTCAATTTCCCAAATCGTTTATGCGCTTCGGCCATACCATCGACCGAACCCGGTACGCCACTAGCCAGATGCCCGCTAATGCTCAACCCCGGCCGAACGTTGCCCAATGAATCGAGGTACATGTTGGGTGTAGCGTGACCGGGCGCTTTTTCCCGATAATCGAGCGTATAAGCTTTACCATCATTACCGCGATACACCATAAAGCCACCACCGCCAATATTACCTGCTCCCGGATACACAACAGCCAGTGCAAACTGCACAGCCACAGCCGCATCGACCGCATTACCTCCTGCTTTCAAAATAGCTAAACCAACCTGAGAGGCTTCTGGGTGGGCCGATGCCACCATACCGTTGCGCCCAATAACACCAACCCGATCGGAGAAAAAAGGCTTAACCGTTGGATCTTCGTCTCGGTATTGATAAACACCTTGGCTCTGATTTACGTTGGCAGTTGTTGATGTTGTGGGCGATTGGGTTTTGCAGGACGCGACCGCTACAACAAAGAGAAGGAGCAAAGAATAAGAAGCGACATGTTTATTCATACAGTGTTATGATTGCGGTTGTAATCCGTTAAGTTACAAAAATAGTGTTATCCCAGCGATACCCAAATCAGCCACTTATCCGCCCGAACGTTACACTTGTCCGAAAGGGGTTGTCTGGCAATGGTTTATACTGTACGTTTATACATTTCCGATTTTGCTGGTTCGCCAGCGTAGTCATTCACCCTTTCGCTTTAACAAATAGGTGAAGTTTCTTCGTCAAACTTTCGAAAGTTTTCGATTCGCGTGGCAGGCGCTACGCTCGAATCTTCTGCGTACAATGCTCTCACTATTGGGCGTAACTGTAGGTATTTTTGCCATTATTGCCGTTTTCACACTGGTCGATTCGCTGGAAAGAAACATCAGAGATAGCCTGTCGTTTATTGGCGACAAAGTAGTTTATGTAGAAAAATGGCCCTGGAGTTTTGGCGGTGAATATCAGTGGTGGAAGTATTTCCAACGCCCGGTGCCGACTTATAAAGAATACCGTTTTCTGAGCGAACAACTCGAAAATGCTCAGGCAATAGCCGTTATGGCGTTTAAAGGTCGGATTACGGTAAAAAATGGCAACAACAGCATGGCCTCGCTCATTCAGGGAGCGACGCTGGATTACAATAAAATTTCGGATGTGCCGGTCGAAAAAGGCCGTTATTTCACTCAGCAAGAGGTCGATGTGGCTCGGAATGTAGCTCTGATCGGCTCTGATGTAGCCGAAAATTTGTTTCCTGGGCAAGATCCAGTTGGCAAGTCGTTTAAAATCAACGGACTGAATTTTTCAATTATTGGCGTTCAGCGTAAAAAAGGGGAAAGTATTATAAACGTAGGTGGCAACCCCGACATCAAATGCATAATTCCATACGGATCGTTTGCCAAAATGTTTCATTCCCTTAACCCCAATATTACGCTGGCCATTAAGGGGTATGACTCGGACCAAGGTCTGCTCGAACTCGAAAGCGAAATCAGGGGCCTAATGCGTACCCGACGCGGTTTACGACCGTTGCAGGATGATAACTTTGCCATTAATCGGCCCGAAGCCATAGCTCAGGCTATTAGTGGAATCTTTACTATACTAACACTTGCCGGCTGGGTTATCGGTGGCTTTTCGATTCTTATCGGTGGTTTTGGTATCGCGAATATTATGTTCGTCAGCGTGAAAGAACGCACGAATATTATTGGCATACAAAAATCGCTGGGCGCCAAAAATTACGTTATCCTCTTTCAGTTTCTATTCGAGGCTGTGCTGCTGAGCCTGATTGGTGGGCTGGCTGGTATTTTTCTGGTTTATCTACTATCATTCATGAGCTTAGGCAGTTTGGAACTTCATTTAACGGCGGCCAACATCGCGTTGGGTCTTGGCGTTTCGAGTGTCATCGGCATTCTGTCGGGCATCATTCCTGCCTTCTCAGCCGCCCGGCTCGATCCGGTCATTGCCATCCGGGCAAAATAAAATACAGTCATCTCTCATTAGAAATACTCGTTACCAGCAAACTAGTAATGTCTACTAGTAACGGGTATTTCTGAGGATAGATGACTGCCAAAAGACAACGTATAGGTATGTTTTTGCTTCTACGGCATCGTCCCCTTTTATTATTTGAAATTTGTATGTAACTTACCTCCATGTAATTAAGTTACCTGGTCGATTTTGCACATTCATATTCTATCTTCATTCTCCTTATTAGCTATCTTCATGGCTACTAACGTGAGCAAAAGCTTACCAAATACTTGTTTTTCTTACTTGTCTATTTGGTTTTTCACTAAACGAGCATCTTCTTTACTGTTCCCTATTTTAATCTGGTAATACATCACGTTTTTTAATCCATAACATATTAAGAATCTTTAAGCCTTATCCGAGTTCATTTCCTTTGTCGAAACCGCCTGTAGGCGAGTTATCATCTGATGCAACGGCACTGACCAGCGCGAGAATGACTACCAAACCATCGAGAACAGGACTCATTTCACGACTGCCTCGGGCTTGGGTTATAACCCTGATTCGGTTCGGTTAACATAACCATAATGACAAAAAGCAACCGAACCGAGCTATCTTTAGACCCTGATCTGCTTTTAATTAGCAACGCCTTAGTAGTAATCTCCGGCAAATGGCGGCTATATATCATTCTGGTACTAGGCGAACAAACGCTTCGCTATGGCCAACTTAGCGATAAGCTCCCTGGTGTTAGTGAAAAAGTATTGGCCAGCGAGTTGAAAGCCCTGGTTGCCTTAGGGGTTATGAAACGGGAAGCATACGCCGAAATTCCTCCACGAGTAGAATATACACTTACCGAACGAGGCCGACTAGCCTTGCCTATTTTAAGGCAAGTACAGCAAATCGGCCAAATTTTTAACTGACCTATTGATGTCAAATCCATTAAAATTTAAAGATAAAACCAAATCACAATTTTTTGCCACCGTTCGAAAACGAGTCGACGCTTATTTTATTGAAGAGGGAATTTCGCCAAATGCCAATGGGGCAATGTGGAGAAAGGCAAGTTTCTTTTTAATAGGCTATACGTTACTTTACGGATTGATTTTATCCAATCAGTTTGGACTATGGACAATGCTGGGCATGGCCATAGTATTGGGCATGTTTGCCGCTTTTATCGGCTTCAATGTTTCGCATGACGGCCTGCATGGGGCATTTTCGTCGCGTGGCTGGGTCAACCGGCTTACGGGAAACAGTTTTTATCTGCTGGGAGCGAATCCCTACATCTGGAAGATTACGCACAATATTGTGCATCATACGTACACCAACATACCCGGTCACGACGAAGACATTGAACTGGCTCCGGGCTTGGTGCGTCTAGATCCAGAAGAAGAACTTCGCCCCTGGCATCGTTATCAGCAGTGGTACACAATTCCCCTGTATTCTCTGGCTTCGCTTTCCTGGGTATTTCGTAAAGACTATGTGAAGTTCTTCAAGAGCCAGAT
>CAXVWN010000415.1:0-5432 GCA_964263725.1 Spirosoma sp. | reverse complement strand
GTTCTATTTCCTCGGCAAAGGGCAAAAGTTTGATTTGAAAACCCGAAAAGTGATCAACCAACAGCCAGCACGGCCCAACGAACCCGCTAAATAAATCAGTCAACAAGCACCTTTGCTGGTACATTTTCCGGCAAAGGTGCTTTTCTATCCCTTGAATCTGATCAATTCACACAAATAATCTACTTAACCTATAGACATTGTTAAAAACATAAAAATCTATATATGCCACCTAAATCTGACTTCTCACATTCGCTATCTCCCTGGACAACAGTTGAAAAAGTAGTATTCCGCTTCACTGGAATTTATTTCCTAATCCAGGCTATTCCACTCAATTGGACGTTTTATTACGATTTGTTTGCGATTAACTGGGGCGCTTCTTACTACCGTGATCTTTTCAATTTATCACGCTACGCTCCGCATTTTTTCGGCCCGAACGACACCTTTATCAACTGGGCAGTCGTGGCACTTATCGCGTTAGTTGGTACGGTGATCTGGACATTACGCGATCAGAAGCGAGCCAATTATGTTGAACTTTATTACTGGTTGCGGGTCATTGTTCGCTACCGATTGGCTATTGCCGTAATCGCGTATGGGTTTATTAAACTATTTCCGTTACAGGCACCGCTCCCGTCTATCAGCAACCTTAATACGCCTTATGGTGATTTCACGGCCTGGAAACTGTTCTCGCTCAGTTTAGGCATTGTGCCGTCGTACGAATCCTTTCTGGGTTTAGTTGAGATTGTTGGCGGGCTGCTGCTGCTCTACCGGAAAACAACCACCATTGGCACGTTGATTATTATTCCGTTTTTAGGAAACGTTTTCATGTCCAATCTGGCCTACGAAGGCGGAGAGTACGTTTATAGTTTCCTGCTTATTACGTTCGCGCTGTTTTTGTTTTCCTTCGATGCCATTCGATTGTTCCGGGTAGTTTCCCTTGGCCAACCCACTGTTCCCAATCGCTTTAAGCCGGTTTTGACCGAATCCTGGCAGAGGTATAGCCGATTAGCCCTTAAAGGCAGTTTCATTTTCTTCGCCGTTTTCCTTTACGGCTACAAAACATACGCAGCTTATAAAACCGGGCCTTATCAGTTTCCAAAAACGCCGGGACTATCGGGAGCGGCTGGCGTCTATGATGTGCAGACGTTTAAACTGGTCGGAGAAACCCTTCCCTACTCAAACACCGATTCGGTTCGCTGGCAGGATGTTGTCTTTGAAACCTGGAATACCATCAGCATTAAATCGAATCGTCCGGTTATCCTGGATCGGTCAAATACCGAGCAAATTCAGGTCGATGACGCTGCCCGAAACTACGAGGAAACGGGTTCGGCAGGACGCCATTATTACAGCTATCAGGTCGATTCGCTCCAGCATGTACTGACGCTAAAGAACCGCAATCCCAATTATCCAAACGAAACGCTGACGCTTCATTACGACCAGTCAGACAAGCGCCAAATTACTTTATCGGGCCTCAATGAGAGCCGGGATTCGGTCTACGCTGTACTGCACAAAATCGACAAAAAATACTTGCTGCACGAGGCTGCCAAAACGGGTCGCCGGGGTACGCTTAAACTTTAACCACCACTGAACGATGATATCCTCGAACATCACTCCCGAACGGTTGGACTTAGGGCTTGTTTCGCCCGAAGAGTTCGCTGACACACAAGGCGCTGATAGCCAATATTTTGCAAACAATAAATCATTGATTGATAGCCAGAAAACGAAAGGATCAAGTCAGACAGTCCACAAGCAGGACTGGACACAAAGCCAGAAAATCATCTTCCGCATTGCGTTTGTCTTCTTCACTATTTTCTCGATTCCGACGAATGTAGGCTGGTATAAAAATGTATTCTCGCTCGACTGGCTGCATTTGCACTACCGCGATCTGTATGATGTGGCCCGCTTCCAACCAAACATTCTTGGTCGGGCGAAGTGGTGGCCAGCGTGGATGGGCTACGGCGAATGGCTGTTCATTTTGCTTGTTGCTACGGTGGTTGGGTTGATCTGGACCACGATCGTTCGGATTCGACGCGCCGAGCCTCATGACTATAACCTTTTGTATTACTGGCTTCGGGTTGTGGTTCGGTACCGGGCGGGTATCGGCATCATTGGTTTTGGTTTTACAAAGCTTTTACCAACTCAGTTACCGTACCCATCGCTGGGGTTGCTGAACACCAATTTTGGCGATCTGACAGCCCAGAAAATCTACTGGCTTTCCATCGGCATAGCGCCCTGGTACGAAGTATTTACGGGCGTGGTTGAGGTACTGGCCGGCGCCCTGTTGTTAGTCCGCGCGACAACCTTTTGGGGATCGGTGCTGTTGTTTGGCGCACTGGCCGACATTGTTTACGTCAATCTGGCTTACGATGGCGGGGTACATGGCTACAGTTCCTACTTCGTTGTACTGGCGGGTTTCCTGCTGATTTACTACATCCGCGATCTGTATAATCTACTGATTCGGGAGAAATTTACCATACCCGTTTACCATTACCCTGCTCTGAGTAAAACCTGGCAGAAGGCGCTTCGCATTGGCCTGAAAACTGCGACGATTGGCATATTCCTGGTGCTTTTATTCTGGATTCAATACGTCAATTTCCGCTTTGATCCCTACAAGCAACCCGCTCAAAAAGGCGTTCAGGCGCTGAGAGGCAATTATAACGTAACCGAGTTTCGGCTGAACAATAAAGAAATCGCCTATTCGCCGGTAGATTCTGTACGGTGGCAGGAAGCGACGTTCGAAAACTGGTCAACGCTAACGTTTAGGGTGAATCGCGCGGTGCCATTGGACCTCTCGAACGGGGGCGGCTCACCCATGCGCGACATTAACCGAACCTTTGAACTAACCGGTGTATCCGGTGGTCAGCGGGTGTTTTACTACGATGCTGACCCCGTAAATCATGTTTTGTATTTACAGGATAAATACCGGGCGTTTGATGGGCGAAGAGGAGAAGGCGGAGACAATGAAGGCGATTCGGCAAAAAAACAGGAAAAGAAAAGTGGCAAATTGAATCGCAATAATAAACCGGCTAAGTCAATAGACAACTGGATTCCGACGGTTGCTCTGGCCAATATCGGCCCTGAAGTGTCAAAAATTGAGCCTATTGCCCGCACGACCCGGCGCACGAAAGGTATTAAATCAGAAACCCGACAGGAAGATGGTAAGCGCAACCGGATGATTTTAAGCTACCAGACAACCGACGGATCACACGTAGTTCTAACGGGAATTAACGAAAACAAAGACTCGATTTATGTTGTGCTGGATCGCGTGAACCGCAACTACGCCCTGTCGAAAAGTACACTAAATGCCGGTACGTACTAAATTGCCTAAACAAGAAAGAAAATTGGTTATCCTGTTTTGCCCGCATTGTCTATCAAGTAGTTCTTAATGAAGAAACACATTTATACCGTTTGGCTGCTGAGTGCTTTAGTACTGGTACTGCTGGATAGCTGTTTTCAGGCAAATGGTAAAGAGCGACTGCACGCACCATTAGCTGAAGCTGATACGCTGAAGTGGCCCGCCAGTTTTGGTTTCGGACGACCGGCTACACAAGCAGAAATTACCCGGTTAGATATCGACGTTCGGCCCGACGGCAAAGGATTGCCAGCGGGCGAAGGGAAACCGGCAGTCGGAAAAGCGATTTTTTCCGAAAAATGTGCTGCCTGCCATGGCGTTGGGGGCGTTGGTGGGCCATATGGTTCGCTCGTGAGCACAACTGCTACAACGAAGAAACGGCCTGAAAAAACCATTGGCAATTACTGGCCCTACGCTACCACAGTGTTTGATTATATCCGGCGAGCCATGCCGTTTAACGCGCCGGGCTCGCTCACCAACGAAGAAGTCTACAACCTGACGGCCTACTTGCTGAACGCTAATGGCATTATCGACGAGAAAGTGGTGATAAATGCACTAACGTTGCCTAAAGTGATGATGCCTGCGCAGAAATTATTCGTTCCCGACGACCGAAAAGGAGGCCCGGAAATAAAGTAATATGACGAAGAAAATCATTCATATCGACCAGTTTACGGGCAAAATCTCTCGGCGGACCATGCTGGGTGGAGCGGCAACGGCGGCTGTTGCCATCGTACAAACGGCTTCGGGCAAAACGATTCAGGAAGGCGTTTCGGTGGCCGAGCTAGTGCCCGATGATACAACCAAGCAAGTCGGTACGCTGGCTGGCGAAATCGGAACGCGGTCGACGTTTGAAAAACTCGTCAAGAAACCGTCCGACATTTCGTCACGGTCTCCATTACAGGATTTTTACGGCATTATCACCCCATCTGACCTTCATTTTGAACGCCACCACGCCGGTGTTCCGGTCATTGATCCCACAAAACATGAACTACTGATTCACGGCTTGGTCGACAAACCGATGATCTTCACGGTTGCCGATCTGAAGCGTTTTCCGTCGGTTTCGCGAATTGCTTTTCTGGAGTGTTCGGGGAATTTTCGCACCGGCAAAGAAACGATGACGCCACAGGAAATTTGCGGCTTGACCAGCCAAAGCGAGTGGACAGGCGTTAAACTCTCAACCTTATTTCGCGAAGTTGGCGTTAAGCCCAACGCAAGCTGGTTTCTGGCCGAAGGATCCGATGCAGCCGTGTTGACCCGCAGTATTCCCGTCAAAAAAGGGTGGGATGATGCCCTGATCGCCTACGCCCAGAATGGGGAAGCCCTCCGGCCGGAACAGGGTTATCCGGTTCGTTTGTTTCTGCCGGGTTGGGAAGGAAATACGTCTGTGAAGTGGCTCCGCCGACTCGAACTATCCGATCAGCCGTTTATGACTCGCGAGGAAACGTCGAAATACACGGAGCCTATTAAAGATGGCAAATTCAGACAGTTCAGCTTCGACATTGATGCGCGGTCGATCATTACATTTCCGTCGTATCCGAAGAAGATTGAAAAAGGCTGGATCGAAATTCGAGGCATCAGTTGGAGTGGTCGCGGGAAAGTCGTTCGGGTTGAGGTAAGCACTGATGCGGGTAAAAGCTGGAATTCGGCTACGCTTCAGGACCCAATTCTGGACAAAGCACACACCGCTTTTCGGTACTTGTGGCACTGGAACGGCGACGAAACCGAAATTCTGAGCCGGATAACCGATGAAACTGGTTATGTTCAGCCAACGTTAAAACAATTAGTTGATGCGCGAGGGAGCGAAATTGGCTATCATTTTAATCCGGTCACTGCTTGGCAAATAAAGGCCGATGGTAATGTGTTATTTAAACCCGAACACCTCTAAATGGCTAAAACCGATTTCGATGCCGTAGTCGTTGGCTCTGGTCCAAATGGACTCAGCGCGGCCATTACTATGCAACGCGCCGGACTTTCGGTGTTAGTTCTGGAAGCAAAAGACACCATTGGCGGGGGGCTTCGTTCAGCCGAATTAACCCAACCCGGCTTTGTACACGACATTTGCTCGGCCATTCATCCGTTGGCC
>CAXVWN010000414.1:0-10695 GCA_964263725.1 Spirosoma sp. | reverse complement strand
TCAACTTTCTGAACCATAGGCTTTTCGCAATAAACGTGCTTGCCCTTACGCATGGCGTCTGACGATATTTTTTCGTGCCAATGGTCAGTTGTCGCGTTAATTACAGCGTCAATATCCTTCCGCTCCAGTATTTCGCGATAGTCTTTCGTAACCGGAAGTGCATCGCCCCACAGTTCTTTTGCCCGGCGCAAACGTCCGTCATACAGGTCGCAAGCCGCAACCATTTCAACACCATCGACCATTAAGGCTGTTTGCGTATCGCCGATACCCATGCCACCCGTGCCAATGAGGGCAATGCGCACCTTGTCGTTTGCCGAGGTGCTACTATGGCTCTTAACCAAATTCAGATATTGCGGAATGCCAACGGTTGGGGTTTTCGCCAGTACAGCCGGTGCGGCTGCGGCCGCGGTACCAGCCAGACCAAGAGTTTTTAGAAACGACCGCCGGGACTTGTCTTCCTGGCTGGCCGATTTTTTGTCGTTCATAACAAAACAGATTGAGGAATAAAACCGCTCAAAAATAAGCGAAGTTGTAAGTATAATTAAAAAGCACACTCAAATCACTTTCTCATGGTGTACACCACTTAAATTCGTCGTAGCATTAAGTCTTATTCCTAAGAAACATTCATGAAACTAAACTCTATTGTACTGGCAGGCTGGTTAATGGCCGCTGTACTGCCTGCTCTTGCGCAAACAACACCGTTTCCAACTATTGGCCAGATCGTGCGAGTTGACCCGCGCCTGGACAAACTTATTCCGACAGAAGCTAAAGTAGAGGTGCTGGCCAGTGGTTTTATGTGGACGGAAGGTCCCATCTGGGTGAAAGATCAGGCTTTCCTGCTTTTTTCTGATGTGCCGCAGAATACTATCTTCAAATGGACTGAAAAAGAAGGCGTTACGCCGTTTTTGAAACCATCCGGTTATACCGGTTTAGGACCGTATAGTGAAGAACCCGGCTCCAACGGTCTGACGATCGACCGTCAGGGACGGCTCATTGCCTGCGAACATGGCGATCGGCGCGTAACGGCTATGCCGCTGAATGGGAGTGGAGGTAAACGAACCCTGGCCGACAATTTTAACGGAAAACGGTTCAGCAGTCCAAACGATGTAGTGGCTCACTCTAGCGGTAGTTATTATTTCACGGATCCACCTTATGGAATGCCCAAAAAGGAAAAAGACCCTGCCCGAGAAACCGACGGTTGGGGAGTTTATCGGATTGCCCCCGAACGGGCTGGCGTACCCGGCCTGGTATCTATTGTGGTGAGCGACCTGACTCGCCCCAATGGATTAGCCCTGTCGCCCGACGAGAAAACACTTTATATCGCTCAATCCGATCCGCTTAACCCGGTCGTTATGGCCTATCCGTTACAGGCCGATGGGTCAGTTGGTAAAGGACGAATTGTATTTGGAGCTGAGGGGATGAAAAAACTGGGTCTCGATGGTGGTTTTGATGGTATGAAAGTAGATCGTGCGGGTAATTTGTGGGTGACTGGGGGCAATGGAGTACTGGTGCTGTCGGCAAAGGGTGAATGCCTGGGACATATCAAAATTGGTGTTGCTACGGCCAACTGTGCCTGGGGTGACGATGGTTCAACCCTGTACATAACCTCCGATATGTATCTGTGCCGAATACGAACATTTGCTAAAGGATGGTGATATTTAATGATAAATCATAAATAAATGGGGCATTCATAATTTATCGTTCATAATTCACCATTCCCTCCTTACTTCATCGTTAATGGACTAACTTTGTAAAGAGTTACGTAGCTTGATTGAAAGGAATTTATTCTCATGTTAGAGAATCGTAAGTGGGTTATTATTGGCATCTTTTGCCTGGTTGGATTAACGTATCTGGCCCGATTGTTTTATTTGCAAGTACTGGATGATACCTACTCGTTGGGTGCATCGAAGAACTCCATTAAGCGGGTGGTCGAAATACCCTATCGAGGGCAGGTTTACGACCGGAATAATCAGCTTATCGTTTACAACACCCCCGTTTACGATCTGTACGTAACACCCAAGCAAGTCAGAATTCCCGATACGGCGGCTTTTTGTCGGATGATGGCGATCAGTCCCTCCGATTTCGATAGTATTATGGGGCTGGCTAAAAACTACTCCCCCGTAAAACCGTCGCTGTTTCTGCGACAACTTTCTAAAGAAGATTTTGCCCGGATTCAGGATGCGCTGGTCGATTATCGGGGCTTTGAACCGGTAATAAGTTCTATGCGCACCTATCCGGCCCATACGCTGTCGAATGCGCTTGGCTACGTTAGTGAAATCAGCAAAAAGCAATTAGAAAATCAGGACATTCTTTATTACCGTCAAGGCGATTATGTTGGTCACAACGGGCTGGAGCAACAATATGAAGAGCAGCTACGTGGCAAGCGAGGGGTCAAATTCATGATGCAAAACGTCCGGGGCGTTAACAAAGGCTCCTGGAAAAACGGCGAATTTGACACGTTGGCCGTTGCCGGACAAAACCTCATTACAGGCATTGATGTGGAGGTTCAGAGGTATGCCGACAGCCTAATGCAAAACAAAGTGGGGGCTGTACTGGCTGTGGAGCCATCAACCGGCGAAATTCTGGTATCTGTTTCAGCGCCAACCTACGATCCTAATCTACTATCGAGCCGATTCTTCTCAAAAAACTATCGGGCATTAATTAAAAACCCATACAAGCCGCTCATTAACCGGCCCATCATGGCCAGCTATCGACCCGGCTCGACTTTTAAATTAATTCAGGCCTTGGTGGCCCAACAACAGGGGTCACTTTTTCCCAATACCGTGTATGGCCATGCTGGTTCCCCAATGCGCTGTCACTGTCATGGTGGCAATGACTTGCGTGGAGCCGTTCAGAATTCGTGTAATCCCTATTTCTATTATGTGTTCCGTAAATTTCTCTATTTCAATGGGGAGCATAACACGTTCAAAGCATCGGCAATTGGCCTGAAGCAGTGGCATGATATGGCGGAAAAATTCGGGATTGGGGATCGGCTTGGCGTCGATTTACCCAGCGAATTAAGGGGTAATCTGCCGACGCCTGAATATTACGATAAGGCTTATCGTGGTGCATTGCGCTGGAAGTTTTCAAACGTTTATTCGCTTAGCATTGGCGAAGGCGAATTACTAATTAGCCCACTAAAGTTGGTCAATCTGGCGGCAACTATTGCCAACAGAGGTTGGTACATTACACCTCATTATATTAAAGGTTTTGGCAAGGCGGGAGCGAATATTCCGGCGGAGTACCGCGAACGGCACGAAACAGGAATAGACTATAAGTATTATTTACCGGTTATCGATGGCATGCGCCGGGCCGTTCTTGCCGGAACGGTAACGCCTTTGGTAAATACCACCAACATAGAGTTGTGTGGCAAAAGTGGTACATCGCAAAACGCCAAGTTCGGTCACAAATTTGACCACTCCATTTTCATCGGGTTTGCGCCGATGAACAATCCTAAAATTGCCGTAGCCGTGTTCGTTGAAAATGCGGGTTGGGGCGGTAAAGCAGCCGCTTCTGTAGCTGCGCTGGTGGCCGAACGCTACCTAAAACGGAAAACAGAAGCGAAAAAACTGGACGAACAGGTAAGAGCTTCCAACTATATGCCAGCCATTAGTGCGCTCCCCGTTCCGAAGAAACCCGTTGTTCCAAAAAAGGACAAAGACTCATCTCAAAAGGCACCCGTTCTAAAACCTATGATGACCGCTACCAAGCCTAAATCGGTCACTGCGGCCATCGTAAGCGGAATCTAATTATTGATCTACGGATTACAACTTATGGATGTGTGGATAGCTATGCTGAGTCACTCACTCTATAATTCGTAGATTTTATGGAGTACATTATAATTTATACATCATTTTGGCCCGTAATAACGACCCATTTTCTCAAAACATTGACTGGCTCACGCTCCTGCTGTATTTCGTCTGTGTAACGATGGGCTGGCTCAATGTATATGCCGCTGTGTATAGTCCCGAAGACCATACCAGTTTGTTTGATATGACCACCAATGCCGGAAAACAGATGATGTGGATTGGCACAACGGTCATCCTGATCATTTGTATTCTGGTTGTTAATCATACGTTTTTCGACACGTTTGCTTTTGTCTTTTACGGCGTCATGATTCTAATGCTGATACTTGTTCTCTTTGCTGGAACGAACATCAACGGGTCAAGGTCGTGGTTCAAGTTTGGGTCAGCACTATCTCTTCAGCCTGCTGAGTTTGCCAAAGTGGCTACGGCACTGGCGTTGGCTAAATATCTGGACGTGCCGGGCATTAATCTATCCAAAAGAAAAGACCTGATGTACATTGGTGGTATCATTGTGCTGCCCTGTATTCTGATTTTAGCATCCAATGAAACCGGCTCGACGCTTGTGTTTGCGTCATTTGTTATTATGCTTTATCGCGAAGGGCTACCCGGCTGGATTCCGGCGGTTGGGATCACAGCGGCTGCGTTGTTTGTGTTGGCCTTGATCTTTCCTAAGCTGTATATTTTCATTGGCATCGTTGCGCTTTTGGTGTTGATTATTCTGCTAATGCCGCGCTACAACCGGACAATAACCAATTTCCTGGCGATGGGTTTAGTTGGCATCGTCATGATGGGCTATGTGACAGGTGTCGATTTTTTTGTGAATAATGTCCTGCAAAAGCACCAGCGCAACCGGATTAAAGTACTGGTTGATCCCAAGATCGATCCGCTGGGAGTGGGCTGGAATGTAACGCAGGCCAAAATTGCTATTGGTTCCGGCCGACTTCAGGGCAAAGGTTTTCTGGAGGGAACACAGACTAAGTTTGACTTCGTACCCGAGCAAAGCACCGATTTTATATTTTGCACCATCGGCGAAGAACATGGTTTTATTGGTGCCGTAGTTGTGATTGCCTTATTTATCGGGTTAATTACCCGTATCGTGATTCTTGCCGAAAAACAGCGTAGTAAGTTTGCCCGTGTATATGGCTATTGCGTGGCTGGGATTATTTTTTTTCACGTCATGATAAATATTGGTATGACTATCGGGCTGATGCCCGTTATCGGTATTCCACTGCCATTTTTTAGTTATGGCGGCTCCTCGCTCTGGTCATTTTCTATTTTGCTGTTCATTTTCCTCAAACTCGATTCTCGCCGGACAGCATTAACGAGGAGGTAAGTAATAAGCTTATCCGGTTAACTCTCCAAATAATGTTTATGCACGATGAGTGCAATGGGTAAGCCAACCAGAACCATCAAAACAACCATTCCTATAATAGCTTTGACTGGATCGAATGGTTGAACAGGGGTGTTGCTAAGTGGTAAAATAATACGGGTCATTACCAGCCAAATTAGTAGCCCATACAGTAACCCAATGGCAACCGGATTTCTAATGAACCGACGAATCTGCGGATAAATCAGAAAGAAAAAGGCGGCAAATATCAGGGCAATAGAGAAGTGAAAACATATGCCCCAAACGGTCATCGCCGATCCTTCAGCAAAAGCAGCTTGCCCGAAAATGCCACTGGCGATAAACTTAAAAATAAGAACTGGATCTTTCCCGCCCGTGCTCAGAAATATAACTATGGCCGCAATGACATCCAGCGTGCCCGCTACTAAACCGGCCCAGATTACAGTGCGAATCGCACTTTTTTTAGAAGGCAACGGATCGGTTTGCATAGTACAAAAGCCCTGTTTTTGGGGTATTAAATTACCAGATGTCAAGTCGTTAAGGTAGGTATAATTTCAGAAAACAACTACGCCAAACCTTCGTGGGTTATAGTAAAACTGTTCCAATTATGCAGGCTGGTTTACCGTGATGTGCAAGTTGATACGAATAATTCAACTTGGGTGGATTTAGGCTGTTGGCATAGGGAAAAAGGGTAAAGATGGGTGATTTTATACCCCATCTTTACCCTTTTTGTAGCTGTTTATTAGATTATTGTTCCAAATAATAGTTTGAATAAGTTTCGCCATCGACTAACGGCAATAATTGTTTCTCTCGTTTGAAAGTCAGCGATAATAACACGCATTAATGGGTAAGAATATAAATAGAGCTATTAAATACGCTCATATACAGTTATCATTTGCCGGGCTTTTGTCGGATTTGGTGTTTTAGGATTATCAGCAAAAATGAATAGCCATGTCATCCTATTGCCCTGAAAGCTGATGTCATAGGTAGTAGTTGGAAAATCTTTCATCGTTGTCGTAACGGTTAATTTTCGGCCAGCTATGGACCAGCGAGCACTAGCATTCATGGATTCTACGGCCTTCTTAATAGCCCCACAGGATTCTGGAACGCTGGATTTTAATTGCCCATCGCTCGAGAAGGTGTAGGTAATATCTTTCATGCAGGGTCTGGACTTCGTCATCATCTGTAACATATCATTTTTTTTACCACTGGCATCAAGCATAGTCAGACTGGTTCGTTTCCAGGTACCTGTGACACCATCGAAAGGCAGCGAAATAGACGCGCGAAAGGATGTTCCGAATAAGGTAATGAACGTGAGAAAAATGAACTGTCGATACATATAAGAATTGGTTTCCAATTGATCCATCGCAAACTAAACCACTAGTCAATACATGATATATATCTTTGATTGAGCGGCAGTTAGAAATTAAGACAGACTACTTTGGTAATTTAATGATGTGTACTTTTAACTAAGCTGGTACAATTTATATTCGGAATTTTGAGTTGGAGTTATTCGAAATAATTGAGATAAGGGGCTTCCGGAGCGATTCTATGTCATACATTCAATAACACTCGCCGGTCTAAAGGGTTATCAATACAAGCAGCGTAGCGCTATAGCCTACTTTAAATAGTTATTATTCCGTTTAAACCTCCTCATTTGTATGATTGTTGAACTGTATGCAAGCCCACTATCCAGTACCGCTGAACATCCTGAATTACCCATATCCAACACAGTGGGAGAACTTCCGGATGAGGAACCGAGCCTGAACCTAGGAGATCTGCTGGGAAGTTTCTCCTCTCGGAATGAAGCCTTGGAATATATTCAACAGCAAGTAGCCGAACGAAGTGAGCTTGTCGTCGAGAGTCAAGGTGCCCCTTTTGACGATTACACCCATGTTGAATGGTTGACCATAACCATCAAAACAGAAACTCAGAAAACTGAAAATAGGAACTATTATCTGGTTTCGGATGAAGGATACTAATTAATCAGGCAATAACCACTGTCAATGCTTCCGGTATAATCCTTGACAAAAAGAACTATCATCTGGTCAAAGTAGATAGCAAGTAAATGGGATTTTTTAATTTTACAACACTTTTTTAGATTAGTCTAAAAATTTGAACTCAATCAGTAAGTCGTTAGTTGTTAACTTTGATTGTAAAGTGCTGACCCATTTCTACTCAATCCGGCTCATAAATGACCCAATGGTTACATACTAACCGTGTTCGTTTAGCCAAACTATTGTTTGGTTTATTCCTGGCCATATGGGTCAACGGAGTGGTATTTCGCCACGCGCACCGATTATCGGATGGGCGCCTGATTGTGCATGCGCACCCTTACTGGCCTTTCGGTAAAGGCCCAATTCTGCCAAATACCCACACAGCACAGGAAATTTTACTATTAGATCTAGCGGCTAATCTGCCGCTGGTTGTTGGTACTTTTTTCGCTTTCCTTTTCTTATTGCGTAGCCGCTTACGGCTGATACACAATTTCGCTTACCACTCGCATCATTCGGTTTCCCCTTTCCTGTGCTTCTCTCATCGAGGCCCGCCTGTAGTTTAGTTAGCGCTTTCCTGTAGTACTCCGACTTTTATAGTTGGCAGTCCTTATTGCTTACTAAACAAATCAATTTTTAATGAAGTCACTTTTCCTGCTGATTAGCCTGGGGCTAACCGGAGGACTGTCGTACGCGCAGTCATCTCCTGATCGAATCATAAAAGGGTCTGTTGTTGATACCGAAACTCGGAAACCAATTCCCTTTTGTAATGTGCAACTAACGGGTTATAAAAGAGGTGCCATTTCCGACGGCCGAGGCCAGTTTGCACTACCAATACGTGCCGATTCTGTAGTCCGAAAATTAATCGTTTCATACGTCGGTTATAAATCAGATACGGTACTCGTTCAGCCCGATACCCAAACCTATGCCATTGAATTGTCTCCTGTATCCAGCACTTTAAACGAAGTAGTTGTAGTAACAGGAGTGACACGAAGTACCCTGCTTCGGCAAAATCCGGTAGCTATTTTAGCTATTTCGCGCCGAGCAATCGAGACAACGACCAGCAGCAACATTATAGATGTGTTGGTCAAGAACGCACCCGGCCTGAACGCAGTAAAAACCGGACCTAATATTTCAAAACCCTTTATTCGAGGATTGGGCTACAACCGAGTGTTAACCCTCTATGATGGAATTCGGCAGGAAGGTCAGCAGTGGGGCGACGAACATGGCATCGAAGTAGATGGCTACAATATTGACCGGGCAGAAGTAATTAAGGGGCCAGCCAGTTTACTATATGGCTCAGATGCGCTGGCGGGCGTAGTTAGTATGTTGCCAACCTATCCTAAAGACACCGATGGGAAACTCAAAGTCAGCCTGATAACCGAATATCAATCGAACAACCGGCTGTTAGGCGAGTCCATTAATTTAGGGGCAGGTGGCTCACGCTGGGCCTGGAATCTACGCGGCTCGTTACGGGCAGCTACCAATTATCAGAATAAAATTGATGGTCGGGTTTACAATACTGGCTTTTCAGAAAAGACCTTGACAACTATGCTCGGCTATACGGGCAGTCGTGGGTACTCTCGTTTTGGGGCCGCCCTATACGACAATCTTCAGGGAATTCCCGATGGTAGCCGGGATTCACTCACCCGGCAATTTACCCGGCAAACTGAAGAACCGGGAGTAGATGATATTAAAAACCGACCCGTGGTGCCATTGTCTGAATTAACTTCTTACCAACTTAGTCCATTACACCAGCGGATTCAGCATTATCGGCTGTATACCAATAATCACTATCAGATTGGCAATGGAGAAATCGACGCTTTGCTAGCCTTTCAGCAGAACGTCCGTCGGGAGTTCAATCACCCTCAACAGCCCGAACAGCCCGGTTTGTATGTACGGCTCAATACGCTTAACTACGGATTGCGCTATAATCTGCCGGAGGTGGCTCACCTGGCAGCAACGGTAGGTGTAAATGGGATGTATCAGTCGAACAAAAACAAAAATGGCACGGCATTTCCCATTCCAGACTACACCCTGTTTGACGTTGGCACGTTCGGCTTTTTGAAATGGCAGATTCCTAAATTTACCGTGAGTGGTGGAGTCCGGTTTGATCAGCGCCAGTTGCGGGGTGATGATTTTTACGTACGTACGAACGATAAAACCGGTTTCGACGAAAGGGCGGTGTTACCTGATACCGCCGGAGCGACATTACGATTTCCTCGGTTGCACCAGTCCTTTACCGGCATTTCTACAAGCCTGGGAATTACTTACGAGTTGTCGGATAAACTAGCGCTGAAAGCCAATATCGCCCGAGGCTACCGTGCTCCCAGTATTACCGAAATTGCATCTAATGGCCTCGACCCCGGTGCCCACATCGTTTATATTGGCAACCGCAATTTCAATCCAGAGTTTAGTTTGCAGGAGGATTTAGGTATAACCGCCACGTTTCCCGACGTGAATCTGGGCGTTAGCGTATTTAATAATTCTATCCAGAATTACATTTCATTGAGTCAGTTGGTGGATGCTCAGGGTCATCCGGTAGTTATTGTTCCGGGCAACAAAACCTTTCAGTACCAGCAGTCCTCTGCTCAACTTTACGGATTTGAAACGCAATTGAGTTTGCATCCAACGGCCTGGCGGGGCTTCACCCTCGATAATAGTGTCGCGCTTGTTTATGGTTTTAACCGGGGTAGCCGATACAAAGATGCTGGTGTACAGGGTGAATACCTATCGTTTATTCCGCCCATGCGCGTATATACGGGCGTTAGCCAAACCATATTCTTGAAAGCGCATTGGTTGTCTGACTTGACACTGAAAGCTGATGTCGATTACACGGCCCAACAAGACAGGTATTTAGGCTTGAACAGTACTGAAACGCCTACGGCCGGTTATACTCTTGTCAATGCGGGAGTCGGTTTTGAAATCCATTATGGAACACAGCACCCCCCTTTGCGGGTACAGTTTCAGGTCAATAATCTATTTGATGTCGCTTATCAGTCGAATCTGAGCCGTTTGAAGTATTTCGAATATTTTACTCAGTCGCCAACGGGCTATTTGGGTATGTATGGCATGGGTCGGAATACATGCCTGAAGCTAATTATTCCCATTAATTAAAGCATGCCTTGTATTGAATAGTAAGGTTTGGTTCCAATCTGGTTGCTTGGGGACTTTGCCTGTCTGGGTTTCAGCGGCCAGAAATCTGTCCGTTTAAGTTAGGTTAAATGCCAGGAGGCCTTGTATAATAAAACATTCACTTTTCATTAAGGTGTTTGGCGATTTTCTTGAGAGTCAATACCACGAATGGGCCAATTCAGGGTTTTGTTTGTCTTAAATAATTGGTTTGTAAAAATTATGTACAGGTAACAAAAAACGCTGGCCCAAATAGGGTCAGCGTTTTTTGTTAGAAGATGACGCGTTTACACGGTCAATTTGAGTTATTCCGCCTTTACTTCAGCAGGGTTCACCGTCACTAAACACTCAATTTGTTTACGCAATGATTCGCCATGACGTTCTTTGACTGTCTCATCAAAAATGTAAAGTTTATAAT
>CAXVWN010000413.1:0-4751 GCA_964263725.1 Spirosoma sp. | reverse complement strand
CAAGTTTCCACATGCACACTTGTTATGACCTAAATCTCAGCAGAATTTTCATACTAATCCTAAAATCACTTTAAACAAAAAGCGTCGGCCAACTGACCGACGCTTTTGTGTTAAGTATAAAAGAGTAAACTATCTACCGTTTCTCAAGCGGTACAAATTCCCGCAGTGTTGCGCCCGTATAAATCTGACGTGGACGGCCAATAGGTTCTTTCTGCTCGCGCATTTCTTTCCACTGGGCAATCCAGCCCGGTAAGCGACCAATGGCGAACATGACCGTAAACATATTGGTTGGAATACCCAAAGCGCGGTAAATGATTCCAGAGTAGAAATCTACGTTCGGATACAGTTTGCGTGATACGAAATAATCGTCGTTAAGAGCCGCTTCTTCCAGCCCTTTAGCGATTTCCAGTATTGGATCATTTACACCAAGTTTGCTAAGTACATCATCGGCTGCTTTCTTGATGATCTTGGCACGAGGATCGAAGTTTTTGTAAACGCGGTGACCGAAACCAAACAATCGGAAGCCCGTTGTTTTAGCATTCTTAGCCATTTCCACATACTTCGACACATCGCCACCATCGGCCTTAATGTCTTCGAGCATTTCAATCACTTCCTGATTGGCGCCACCATGCAATGGACCCCACAAAGCACTAATCCCCGAAGAAATAGAGGAATAGATATTGGCTTGCGACGATCCAACAAGCCGAACTGTTGACGTCGAGCAGTTTTGCTCGTGGTCGGCGTGCAGGATAAGTAATACATTGAGAGCTTCGGCCACCACCGGATCGACTTTGTAGTCTTCCACCGGCAACGAGAACATCATGTTCAGGAAGTTCGGAATGTAGTCGAGATTGTTTTTGGGATAGTTGGTCGGATGGCCCAGCGAACGTTTGTACGACCAGGTAGCAATCGTTGGCAGTTTGGCCAATAAACGAACAATGTGAAGATCTAGATCGGTTTTTTCGTCCTGTGAATCAGGATAAAACGTACTCATTGCACTCACCAGCGACGACAGAACGCCCATTGGGTGTGCGTTAACCGGAAATCCGTTAAAGATTTTCCGCATGTCTTCATTTACTAATGTATGACGACGGATACCGTTTTCAAATTTCGAGAACTCCTCCTGGGCTGGCAACTCGCCATAGATAAGCAGGTAGGCAACTTCCAGAAACGACGCTTTTGCGGCCAGATCCTCAATTGAGTAGCCCCGATATTGCAAGATACCCAGCTCACCGTCTAAAAATGTGATGGCGCTCTTAGTTGCACCGGTGTTTTTATAACCCCGGTCTAAAGTAACATAGCCGGTTTGGTCACGGAGGTTAGAGATATCGAAGGCCTTCTCATGTTCCGTTCCTTCAAGAGTTGGGAAGGAATAAGACTTACCATCGACGGTTAATTCAGCGGTGTTTGCCATACAGGAAATCAGGGTAGAGTATTCAGAAATAATGGATTAGCAGCTCCTTGAGCATTGGGGTTTGTCCACGCTGGGCGAAATTAGCCCAAAAAGATAAACGACAGATGAAATTGCTCTAAAAAAGCCGTATTACATTTTTATTAAGATGTAACCGGAAGAATACACAATAAGTTTTACGTTACTGTTTGTAAAGAATTCCACCCTTCATGACTACTCGTACCCGATGCAGATCGGCAATAGTTTTTGATGGATCTCCTTCCATAACGACCAGATCAGCCAGCAATCCAGCCTTTACCCGGCCTCGATCGGCAAGGTGGAACGCATCGGCATTAACCGATGTGGCTGAGCGCAACACATCGAGTGGTTTCATGCCGTAATCAACCATCATCACCAGTTCACGGGCGTTGTCGCCATGACTGAATACACCCACATCGCCCCCGGCGCAAATTATTACGCCCGCATCCAAAGCCTGTTTAAAGGTCACTCTTTTTTGTTTAATCCGGTCTGGTTCGGGCTCCTGCCCTTTTTTCCAGCCACGATACTGGCTTGTAGCATCACCGGCCGCCAATGTCGGACAAAGCGCCGTACCGTGTTGTTTCATAAGCGCAAAAATTTCGGGCGTTCCGGCATCGCCATGTTCAACCGTTTCGCAGCCACCCAAAATGGCCCGGCGCATTCCTTCGGCTGTACTGGCGTGAGCGGCTACGCCCCGACCACTGCTTTTAGCAACGTCTACAATGAGTTTAATTTCGTCGATGGTATATGTCGGGCGAGCCTCAGCCATTAGTCCCCACCGATAATCGGCGTAGATTTTAATAGCATCGGCCCCTTTCCCGATTTGCCGCCGAACCGCCTGAATTAATGCATCGTGACCATCGGCTTCTTCGGCTCCCTGCGGTACATCAATATCCGGACTGAACCCCTTTGGAGCATAACTGCCTGTGGCGATGAGCGCCTTGGTAACTATAATCATACGAGGGCCGGGAATTATGCCCTTGTTAATGGCCTGTTTCAAACCTACATCGTCGTACTCTGCGCCTTCGGTACCAAGATCACGGACGGTAGTAAAACCAGCCAACAGCGTTTTTTGCGCATGAACCGTTGCCCGTGCGACCCGCAACGATCGAGCTTCTTTCAGCACCTGATCGTCCCACGGCGTTTCATTATACGGATGTAATAGAAGATGAGAATGCCCTTCAATCAGACCGGGCAATAATGTAGTTCCTTTGAGTTCTATCGTTTCTGCGCCCGTTGCCGATACTGAAGAAGCTGGGCCAACCGTTTCGATTTTATCACCTTTCACCCGAACAACCCAACCGTCGTGCATGGTCTCGCCATCGAAAACACGGTCGGGTTTGAGCAAGTACGTTGTTTGTGCAAAAAGGGATGTGGGAAACCAGAGCAGTAATATGTACAGTTTGTTCATGAGAGGAAGTAGCAATTCAACTTGAAAGTACGCAAAAAAGCGTTCTGGCTCTATTTGCTATTCCTACATAAGCCAAAACAACATGGCTGGTCTATAAAATAAAAGCAGCAATAGGCTCAAAAACAGAGCGCAGATTTATCTATCGGCTACGCTTTTGGGTAATACAATTCCAAGTACTTTGCCCAAAGACCAGCACCACCAGTCCCGGCAGTAGAATCGCTCCAGCCCGGAAACCAGCTCCGGTAAGTTTGTAAATACCTGTATTATACTGGGAAAAACTCTGGAACAGATAGTAAACCGACGCAGCAAGCAACGCGACCAATACGACTATAGCTACAGCCTGACTCAACCGGCCAATTAGCCATGTTATCAAAAGAGTTATCCCTACAACCAGCGAAACGGTTCCAATAGCTTTCGGAACCGTTTGGATTGCTTCATAATCAAAAAAGAACACCCCAGCCTGACCAATCAGATTGGGGTGTGCCAGCAACCAGGCATCTAAAATGACCAGCACAAGCAATAAAACGTAAAAGAAAGGGGTACGCATGAACTATATCTTACTGTTTTTTAGGCTATTAAAGTAAACTGAATTGGCCGAATAGCCTATAGCATTCGGCCAATTCAGTTTACCCTGCCAATTCCATTTTCAAAAATTTACCGGTATAGCTTCCCTTTACCTCCGAGACCTTTTCGGGTGTACCCTCGGCAATGATATAGCCACCTTTATTACCGCCTTCCGGACCAAGGTCAATGACGTGATCGGAGACCTTGATAACATCTAGATTGTGCTCGATAATCAAGACAGTGTTGCCCTTATCGGCGAGTTTATTTAGCACGTCGAGCAAGTGAGCGATGTCCTGAAAGTGCAATCCCGTAGTTGGTTCGTCGAGAATGTAGAGCGTCTTACCGGTGTCCTTTTTGGATAATTCTTCGGCGAGTTTTACGCGTTGAGCTTCCCCACCCGATAAGGTTGTTGCGTGTTGGCCAAGCGTGATATAGCCCAAACCAACATCATTCATCGTCGTTACTTTGCGCAGAATTTTTGGCTGACTAGCGAAAAATTCCAACGCTTGCTCAACGGTCATATCCAGCACATCGGCAATAGATTTGCCTTTAAAACGAACTTCGAGCGTTTCGCGGTTGAACCGTTTTCCCTTGCAGGTTTCGCACATGATGTGAACATCGGGCAGGAACTCCATTTCGATCTTCTTCATGCCCGCGCCTTCACAATCTTCGCAACGGCCACCCTTTACGTTGAACGAGAATCGGCCGGGCTTGTAACCACGGATTTTTGCTTCGGGTAGTTCGGCAAACAGCGTTCTGATCTCCGAAAACATACCCGTATAGGTTGCCGGATTTGAGCGGGGTGTCCGACCGATTGGCGACTGATCAACCTCAATAACTTTATCTAAAAACTCCAAACCATCCACCGTTTTAAACGAAAGAGGTTCGCGCTTAGACCTGAAAAAATGTCGATTTAGCACCGGAAACAGCGTTTCGTGGATCAGCGACGATTTGCCGCTGCCCGAAACACCCGTAATGGTCACCATTTTGCCGAGTGGCAGTTTTAGAGTAACGTTCTTGAGATTATGCCCCGTTGCATTCTTGATCATCAGAAACTTACCATTTCCAATTCGCCGTTTGGCGGGTACGGCAATGGATCGCCGACCGCTCAGGTAATCGGCGGTAGTACTGTTGCCTGCTGGCCCGGCATACTGATTTTTTAGAAATTCTTCGGGTGTTCCCCGGTTAACGACCTGACCGCCATGCCGTCCCGCGCCGGGGCCAATGTCGAGTATATAGTCTGATTCGAGCATCATGTCTTTATCATGCTCAACGACGAGAACGGTATTCCCTAAATCGCGTAGATTCTTCAGCGAATCTATGAGTTTAACGTTGTCGCGCTGGTGA
>CAXVWN010000412.1:0-31175 GCA_964263725.1 Spirosoma sp. | reverse complement strand
AATTACTTATTGAAGCAGAGGGTCGCCAGTGCTTGCTTATTCCGGGCGATTTACGACAGATTTCCTTTATTCAGGAAGCTGTTGATACGATAATCAGCACGTATAAGCGGGTTAATATTCTGGTTAATAATGCCGCAAATCACGTAGAGCAAAAGGAATTTACCGGCATTTCGGACCAGCAAATGCGCGAAACATTTGAGTTAAATATCCTGGCAATCTTTCGGTTGACTAAGAGAATATTGCCGTATATGAATGCGTATGACTGTATCATCAACACAACTTCGGTGGTGTCGTACCGGGGCAGCGAATCGCTGATTGACTATGCAGCGACCAAAGGAGCTATTACGGCGTTCACACGCTCATTGTCGCAGAATCTGGTGGAACGGAATATTCGGGTTAATGGTGTTGCGCCCGGTCCAATCTGGACACCATTGATCGTAGCCACTAAAACATTGGAAGAAGTGGGGAAATTCGGGAAAGATACGCCCATGGAACGGCCCGGTCAACCAGCCGAGTTAGCGCCAGCGTACGTATTTCTGGCCTCCGAGGATGCATCATATTTCACTGGGCAAGTTATTCATGTCAATGGTGGAGAGGTTGTAAACTCCTAGTGATTTTGTCTACTCATCGTTATATTTATAGCCGTTCCGAATATAAATCGGAACGGCTTTTCTGAATGGAAACAACTGCCGCTCCTGCCCAAGCCGTACCGCTGCATCCTGGCTTGCCCTTCCTTGGCAATACATTGGCTTTCCTCCGAAATCCACTTGGCACGCTACACACGTTACAGAAAAATCATGACCGTGTCGTGCATCTCCGCATTGGCGGACGGCATCAGTATTTAGTTCTGCAACCCGAAGATGCGAAGCATATTTTGCAGGAAAATCATCGTAACTATGGCCGTTCACCTGCCTTTGAGGTACTAAAGATTTTCTTGGGAAATGGCTTACTCACCAGCGATGGCGATTTCTGGCGTCGGCAACGGCGGCTGGCTCAACCTGCTTTTCACCGGCAAAAACTAGCCGCGCTGACGCAAACAATGATTTCGGAGACGGCCGTTTGGCTTGATGAATTAAAACAACACGATCTTACTAAATCGGTCAATATATCGCAGGCGTTTATGGACGTAACGATGCGTATCGTTTGCAAAACGTTATTTGGGTCTGACACAACCGGGAAGCTTGATGGTCTCTCAACTGCCCTCGACAGCCTTAATTATTTGGCTAACAAGCGAATGTTATCGCCAATTCGATTTCCCAGAAGTTGGCCCACTCCCGATAATTTACGTTCCAAACGGGATCGCCTGCAGGTCGATTCATTTATTTACGGAGTCATTAACCAGCGACGAGAAAAAAATGAACAACCTGATGATCTGCTGGGAATGCTGCTGAGTGCCGAAGATGAAGAAACGGGCGAACGAATGTCGGATCAGCAACTGCGCGACGAGTCGGTAACGATTTTTTCGGCGGGTCACGAAACTACGGCTGTGTCAATGGCGTGGACAATTCATCTGCTCACTCAACATCCCGATGTACTCACCCGGCTCAAAGCCGAAAGTCAATCGGTATTGGGCGTTGAACGAATGCCCCCGCCCGATGCCTTTCGCCGGTTAACGTACACCCTGCAAGTTGTACAGGAGTCACTACGATTATACCCGCCCGCCTGGATTATGAGCCGTCGGGCGCATAACGACGATCATATTGGCCCTTACACAATTCCGGCTGGTGATACCGCTTTAGTGTGTCCGTATTTGCTGCACCGCGACCCGGCCAACTGGCCCGATCCTGATCGTTTCGATCCGGACAGGTTTGCACCCGGAGGAGCGAAGGAGAATTTGCACTCTTATGCCTACCTTCCTTTTGGCGGAGGGCCGCGTTTGTGCATCGGCAATCAGTTTGCGTTAATGGAAATGCAGATTTTACTAGCCATGTTCGTTCGCGACTTCGACGTTAAAGCGGTAGTGAATCAGCGTATAATGCCTAAACCGCTGATTACATTAAGGCCCAATCAGCCTATTCGAGCGATTCTATCCTAGTACCGCAATTATACTTTTCAAAGAACTTTGGTATTTAGTCGTTCCACGATTTCTCATAAAGATCACCCCATACAGGCGATTAACTTTTATAAGTGGTAACAGGCGTGAAACACGCTTGCATCTTTCATAGATGGTATTGACTTTCTGGTATGTATAACCAAACTTAGTCAAACCATTGATGTTCTGAATCAATTCACTTTAAACGCGACACAATGAGACTACAAATGCATGCCGTTCGATTTACGGCCGACCAGAGCCTGTTAGATTTCATCCAGGCGAAACTCGACAAGTTAGACACGTTCCATGACCACATTATTAGTGGGGAGGTGTTTTTGAGGTTAGAGGGCGCAGACTCTAATAAGGTCAAGGAAAAAATAGTTGAAGTCCGGCTCATGCTCCCCGGCAAAGAACTATTTGTAAAAGAACATGATAAGAGTTTCGAGAGCGCTACCGACCGTGTGATGGATGTGTTGAAAGACAAGCTTGTTCGGTTTAAGCAAAAACGAAATGATATTTCCAGTCCAGCCATTGTGGAAGCCCAATCGCAGGAAGAAGCAGAAGATGAGGTCTACGAGACCGATGAGTTATAACGAACGTAATTAAATTACCTCTAACGCTAAAAGCCACTCCAAAGGGAGTGGCTTTTAGCATTTTATAACTCTACTATAAATTACAGCCCAAATGCGGCTTTTACTTTATCAACAAAATCTAGTTTCTCCCACGTAAACAATTCAACTTCAAGCTCTATCGTATTTCCGTTCGAACCAAAAGTTTTCTTTACGATTTCATTTTTACGGCCCATATGTCCATAAGCAGCCGTTTCAGAGTAGATTGGATTACGGAGTTTCAGCCGTTGCTCAATAGCATAAGGTCGCATATCAAAAAGCTCAGCTACCTTTTCGGCCACAACGCCGTCGTGCATGTCTACTTTAGATGTACCATATGTATTCACATACAAACCACAAGGTTTGGCGACACCAATAGCATAGGATACCTGCACCAGCACCTGATCGCAAAGACCAGCCGCTACCAGGTTTTTGGCAATATGACGAGTAGCATACGCAGCCGAACGGTCCACTTTCGAGGGATCTTTACCCGAGAAAGCACCACCGCCGTGGGCACCTTTGCCACCGTAGGTATCAACAATAATTTTACGGCCTGTCAGACCCGTATCGCCATGCGGTCCACCAATGACAAATTTCCCGGTTGGGTTGATGTAGTAGGTAATGTTATCGGTGAATAGGCCATGAAGTTCAGCTTTCTGAGCCGCCTTCACCCGTGGAATCACAATGTTGATAACATCGTTCTTGATTCTTGCCAGCATCGTTGCATCATCAGCAAAATCATCATGCTGAGTCGAAACAACGATGGTATCAATACGAATAGGTTGATCGTCGTCAGAATATTCAATCGTAACCTGCGACTTGGCATCGGGACGCAGATACGGCATCAGGTCGATTTCGTTGTTACGGATTTGCGACATCTCGCGCAGAATGGCATGAGCCAAATCCAGCGGCAACGGCATGTAATTATCCGTTTCGTTGGTGGCATACCCGAACATCATACCCTGATCGCCCGCGCCCTGCGCATTAGCCAACGTCTCAAAATCTCCGTTCTCAACCTCGCGATCAACGCCCTGGTTAATATCAGATGATTGATCATGAAGGGCTGAGAAAATACCGCAGGAATTGGCCTCAAACATATATTCGCTCTTTGTATAACCGATTTTACGGATTACATCGCGCGTAATTTTTTGAACATCCAGATAGGTACTCGTCTTTATTTCTCCAGCTAATACAACCTGACCAGTCGTAACAAGCGTTTCACAGGCTACTTTACTAGACGGATCAAAAGCCAGAAAGTTATCAATTAATGCATCGGAGATTTGGTCGGCGACTTTGTCGGGGTGTCCCTCGGAAACAGATTCGGAAGTGAAGAGATAAGGCATTTCTCTATCTATATAACTTGGTTTGAAACTACAAATCTACGAGTTTCTGGATAGGGGGCAAGTTATAGCAAGCTCTAACCAAAATCAACGGGTTATCTTTTTGCGCAAGACATCGAAAAAAGCCCCCAGAAACGGCATAAATGGCATAGTAGCAAATAAGCGTAGTTCGTCAACAAAGCGAGTGTCTTCGTCTAAGAACGTAAAAACGCGCCCGAGATTCTTTGTATAAACCCGGGTAAAAATATCGTCAGCCGGATAGCGGTGTTTCTCCAGCACATTCAGAAAAATACTGTCGTAAAGCTTAAACCGCCTTTTAAACCACGACGCAGGACGTTGAGGTTTACCTGTTTGAACCAGATTCCGGACAATGTCCTGCAAATACCGCTGCGTCCGTTGAAATGTATAGCCTGTTGAAGCTTTGGTATAACCGCCCGATGTACCGATTCTAACAATGTGCTCAGATGGGTTTTCCTGAGTTGCTTCGTCAGACATGGGTATAACCCCATACTCCGTTTCACTGATTTCGTAGGCACCTGCATCTAAAAATCGACCGATGTATTGCCGAAGCTCAGCGTCATATTCGGCGTCGGTCAGGAGTTTCGCGTTAAAAAGGGTAAATTCAATTAAAGCCATTTTCTCTGTAAATGGCAATACATATACGAATCGGCAATCGCCTTGTTGATCAATTCGAAAATCCATAATTTCGGGTTGATCAGGATTAAAACAGGCTTTTTCAGTCGTGATAACCCATCCTTTGAAATGTTGGAGCAGATTATGGTTTTCGGGCTGGTTCAGCTTAAGCAAAAAAGTACTATCGAACACATAATCAGCAATGTATGGCTCATCATCGGCAATTACGAACCCACCTTGCGGGGTATCTTTAATCCGGTTAATTGTTGCCTGCTTTCGTTCAATAGTCGGATGTTTCGCCAGTTCGCATTGCAAAAAATTATAGAAATCAATGCCGCGCAGCATTTTATAACGATACTGACCCATATCGAGCGGTCCGGCAAATGTAGTCCCATGAAAGCTGACTGTATTCCAGGAACGAAACAAGATTGACTCAAATGGGTTGGATGGTCCTTTGCTCCGCTCCCAGAAACACCATGTTCTGTCGTTGCTGTTTTTGAGTTCCCGGTCCAGAATTAAAATGCTTCGGTCGCGCAACGGAGACTGTGTAAAATAATACGCCAGACTTAAACCCGCCATGCCTCCCCCAGCAATGATGAAGTCGTATTTTTTCATGCGGCAAAGAAAAAGTCCGAACCCACGGCCCGGACTCTCTTCTTTAAAGAACGAATATCCTTAATTGTTTACAAAATTTCGATAAACTTAAACGTTCACATGCTTCTCAGCATGGTAACTCGAACGAACCAGCGGCCCGGACTCGACGTATTTTAAGCCACGTTTCAGCCCTTCTTCGCGGTATGAAGCGAACGTTTCGGGATGAATCCATTCGATCACTTCATGGTGCATTTTGGTCGGTTGCAGGTACTGGCCCAGTGTTAATATATCCAGTCCATTTTCGGCTAAATCATCCATTGCTTTAACCAGTTCATCGCGCGTTTCGCCCAACCCGAGCATTATACCCGATTTCGTCCGTTGACCATACGCCTTCGTCCGACGAATCTGCTCCAGACTACGCTCGTAGTGGGCCTGCGGCCTAACCCGTCGATAAAGCCGTTCAACCGTTTCCACATTGTGCGATACGACCTCCTGTCCAGCCGAAATCATCCGTTCGAGGGCATCCCAATTTCCTTTTGTATCGGGAATCAGCGTTTCAATGGTCGTTGTCGGTGAAGCTTCTTTAATAAGTCGAACGGTTTGATACCAGATTTCGGCACCCCGGTCTTTCAACTCATCGCGATTGACCGATGTAATAACCGCATGCTTAACTTTCATCAGCACAATGGCCTCGGCCACACGCCGGGGCTCATCGGTGTCATATTCGTTGGGACGGCCTGTTGCGACAGCGCAAAACGTACAGCTTCGTGTACAGATATTTCCCAGAATCATAAACGTAGCCGTACCGGCTCCCCAGCATTCGCCCATGTTAGGACAATTGCCGCTTTCGCAAATAGTGTGGAGTTTGTGTTCGTCCACCAACTTACGGACTTTAGCATATTCGGGACCAATTGGCAGTTTGACTCGTAGCCAATCGGGGCGTTTTTTACGTTGTTGTTCGGAGGGTATTACGGGTAGTTCAATCATAGCTCCTCAATCCTTTCCAGCAAAATTCTTTTTTAGGATGTAAAGTTCACTTTATAAAGCAAGGGGCAGGGAGTATAGAGCCGGGTTAGCAAATTCTCAACGCCCTACTCTATACTCCCTGCCCCTTGCTTTTATTTCTTACTCCCAAAAAATAAGGTGATGTACCCCGACGTGAAGAAGCTGCGATTGCCATCTTCCCGATTGCCATTAGGATCTGTATTGGGGATGATAACGATTCTATTAGGAAATGCTTCGGCCAAAAAACCAATTTCAATGCCGGTTGTATTATTTCTAAACGCACTTAGTTCAAAACTCAGGGCGGCTTTTATGTTCAGTCCTACTGTTAGCTTTGACTCACCAATACCCTGGAAAAATCCACCAGCCCCGGTAACAGTCTCACCAGTAGCCGTAGCGAACCCATTTACCTGCGACGCGGGAACAGTTCGGGTTTTGTTGCCAGAAGCAACTTCAAGATAATAGGGCTTGATAATGCCTAATGATGGACCAGCCGCCAAAATACCACTTATGGCAATGCCTTCATCGGAACTGCGTTGGAACAGTTTTACTTCGCGACCGTATTGGGGACGCAAAACGAATAAATAATTCTCTTTACCATCAAGGTAGCCTGAGCCAACATTATTGATGGATGAGCGAAGTTCTTTGGGATGTTTTACGTTGACCAGTTCAAGGCTGAGGTAGCGATACTGTTGCAGGCCAAACAGCGAGGTAGATAGCTGTTTAGATTGTCTGAATGCGAAGCCGCCAACGATACCAGAATTCGTGTTTGTCGTAAGGCCAAACGTAGTTATAGTTGTATAGTTATCATCTTCAGTATCAACTTTTTGAGCCGTAGCTATCTGACTCGACAAAAGACCGATGATTAGTACAAGTCCCGGCAATCCGTATATAGTTCTCATTGTCTTAGAATCCTGAAATAAAAATACTGTTTTTTGCTCTCCTTCGCAAAACGAGCGTTAAACTATTAGCGTAACTACAGCATTATTTATATGTTTAACCTCCGCATTGCGAACAAGAGAGGCAAGAATTAACTAACGCTTTCTGCTTGTTTATCCATATATAAACTAGCAGATTTACGGGTAGTAATTACTTTACGATTTATTCTATGGCAACGATTCACATTGATTACCTGGGCGAGTTGCGTACCGAATGCATCCATTTGCAATCTGGCACCCACATTAATACCGATGCTCCTACCGATAATCAGGGCCGGGGTGAAGCTTTCTCACCAACCGATTTAGTCGCGAATGCGCTTGGCAGTTGCATTATTACAACGATGGCTATTTTTGCCCGACGGGATGGTATTGAACTGAAAGGCAGCAAATTAGATGTAACAAAAGTCATGACGAGTCAGCCGCCCCGGCGTATTGCCCGCATTGAGATTGATTTGACACTCCACGCCGAAAACATGCCTGATGATGACACGCGCGCCCGACTTGAAAAAATTGCCCATACCTGTCCGGTAGCCATCAGCCTGCACCCCGATATTGAGCAGGCCGTTAGTATCCGGTGGGAAGCTGTCGTGCCCGTTTAGCAATAACGCAAGCTATTATTTAACTGATAGTCAACACATTGCGTACTATCATTTACGCTTGTCTTTTCTTTTCTGTCGCCAGTGCTTTACGTCGTACGTCAGGTTTTCGAGGAAAAACGATGGCCCAACAGAGAAGTATAATCCAGTGTAATTGATTTGACTTTCAGGAACATCTTTTTTGAGAATAAATCGGTAGCCTGCCAGAAAATTTAGCCCAAACCAGTGCAATGGCCGTAGCCAGCGTATAGTTGGGAACTGGTAGGCTGCTGATACTCCCACACCAAGGGGCAAAAAAATACCTCGGGCTACTTCATGCTTATTTGATTGGTCATTGTTAATTTCATAGCGAGAATGCCCATAGCCAAGCTCAATCGGCAAACTAACATCAAAGGCTTTTCGGCGTAATAAATAGCGTTCATAATATAGTGTAACGATACGCAGACGCCTTATAACAGACTCCGATGTGTTGGGTAATAGACCCGGTTGGTCGATATGCTGATTGACAAAATAAAACCCGGCTCCTGCCTTAAAACTAGCCGGTCGTCCGCCTTGAAGAGCCGGTCGGTTATGCTTGGGTGGGAACAAAAAACCTGCTTTAATTCCATAAACGTTTACCGGAACCCGCCGATTATCTTCTGTCCGTGTATCGTTGAAAAAGAAAAATCGCTGATCGGTTGACGCTGTGAATGTTAGCGACTTAGCTTGGGTTGCTTGCGCTGTGGTAGTATCAGCTAGCCCAACAGAAGTTTGCTGATTTGTGCTGGCCATGGCTAACCCAGACAGTTGAGTTAATACCAGTACCGTATAAGTTATTCGTAAGCAGCATAGTGTATATACTTGCCGAAGTTGAGTTGTGTCTTTCATCATGCTGATGAAAATATAACTGGCAAATACATCAATAGTTAAAAATAGTCAATCCAGGCAGTAATTTATTAGCTCTCTACTATTTAACAACCTATAGGTAATTTAGTAAAAGTGAGCTGTAAATTGACGCTTACAGTGTACGAAAAACAATATTTACACACGGTCAGAGGTACATAAAAGACATATTTAGAAACGGGATTCATCTAGGTTAAATCCAAATACACCTAAGTATTTCTTTTGAACAACAGAGTGCCCACAGGCAGCGATTACTTAAGGGAAACCTTATTTTTTACAACAAAATCTTCTAGTTCTACTGTTCGGCAACGTTACCGGTAACGCTTGCATAAATAAAATGGGGTAATTTCTTCTTTATATGTAATATTATTCGGAAGCTTATTGTAAGCTTGAGTAAATAGAAAATATGTTATAAACTAACGGTTCTCTGAATAATCCATATCTATACTAATTCCATCTGCAAGCCTTGACCGCTACGTTCATAATAACGTTTAAATAAGTAGAAACCCCTATTCCTGACGCTTTGACTTACACGAAACAGTTATATCCCGTGTCTCAAAAGTCATATTCTGCCTACAGCGCTGAGGAGTTCGCCCTCGACGACCTGTTTGTGCGTTGGGTGAAACATCCTAACGACGAAGAGGTAGCATCATATTGGCAGGTATGGCTAACGAAACACCCTCACCAGACAGAGACTGTCGAACTGGCCCGCGAACTCATTCGCACGGGTAGTCGTCCGGTTATTCCTCCCCTGTCATACGATGAGATATCAACGGTATGGGGGCGTATTCGGGAATCGCTCCAGACAATGGAAGATGTTCGCCCACTTCAGCCCGATGTGCGGGCGGTTGTTGGCTGGTGGTATTTTATCAGGACTGTGCTGGCAACGTTGGGCGTGGTGCTTCTGATTGGCTGGGCTTTATGGATGCAATACGGGCCCAATCAATCGGTTTGGAGTATAAGCACCCAAGCCGACCAAACTCGCCAAATTCGATTGCCTGATAACTCAAGTATGACGCTGTATCCTAACAGCTCTGTTCGGTACGCCCGACGATGGACCGACGAGACGCCAAGGGCCGTGTGGCTCAACGGTGAGGCCGATTTTGCCATTACCCACTGGAATGATACCTCATCAGCCCGTCTATTCAGGGTTCATACGGCGGGCATCACCATCGAAGCAGTAGGCACCATGTTTAGAGTGCGTCAACGACCAAAAGGTACTTGTGTAGCCCTAAGTTCCGGGCAAATAAGCTTGCTGTTAAAACACCAGGACCCTATACGGCTTAAGCCCGGCGATTCGATCGAGGTAGCAACCGGCTCGGCGAAGTCTTTACCTTAACTTTTACCTATTACCTTAATCTGCCTTATAATGAAGACAACAACTACCCAACCACCACGGCCATCGTGGCTCCCTTTGCTTGGCCTGACAGCGCTTGTGCTGCTTGGCCAACCGGTGTTCAGCGCGCCACCAACAAACCGATTCCCAGTCGACAACCCAACGCAAGAGCGCGTTGTTACAGGCAAAGTGGTATCATCGGATGATAATACCGGACTTCCGGGCGTTAACGTAGCCGTAAAAGGTACGTCACGCGGCACCACTACCGACGCCAATGGTGCGTACAAAATTAGCGTACCAAACGGCGGCACCATCCTGGTATTCTCGTCGGTGGGCTTTCTGGCCCAGGAAGTTACCATTGGCTCCAAATCAACGATTGATTTGCCAATGATCGCCGACGATAAAACGCTAAATGAGGTCGTTGTTGTTGGTTATGGTACGCAGAAAAAAAGTCAGTTAACAGGTGCGATTTCGTCGGTAACCTCAAAGCAAATCACCGAAATGCCAATTACTAACCTGGGTCAGGCGATGCAGGGACGTGTAGCGGGTGTCGACGTAGCTCAATCGGGTAGCAAGCCTGGCTCAACACCGACGATCCGGATTCGTGGCCGTCGTTCATTCAATGCGGGTAACAATCCACTGTATGTAGTTGATGGTATTCCACTTACGGGCGATAGGAACGAACTTTTAGGAACACGCCCTTTCGATTTTACTACGGGCGGTTACGAAGACCTCAACCCCAATGACATTGCCTCAATGGAGATCCTGAAGGATGCTACATCAACTGCAATTTATGGGGCCAGAGGTGCCAACGGTGTCGTTCTGGTAACGACCAAACGAGGTAATAACAACGGAAAAACGACCATTAGTTATGATGCCTACGCGGGTGTTACAGATCCACTCGATAAAGTTCACCTGTTTAGTGGCCCTGAATTTGCCGAATATGTACGGGAAGCCTACCGGTCCACTGGTGAATATAATGACGCCACTGGCAAGCCCGTACCAACAGGTGTAGCGGATGCTTATGCAGACGCCCACGTTTCGCCTTTAGGTGGAGACCCTGCTGTAGCCGCTGGTATTGCGGCCAATAGGAATACCGATTATCAGTCATTGATCCTGAGGCAGGGATTTCAGCAAAATCACTCACTCGGTATTCAGGGTGGTAGTGAAAAAACGCAGTTCTACATTTCCGTTGGCTATTTTCTGGACAAAGGCATTAATCCTGGCCTGGATTATTCGCGTTATTCAGTCCGGGCCAATATCGACCATCAGATTAATAAGGTGCTCAAAGTAGGCATTTCGTCCTACATGATGTACAGCGCCCGGAACGGAGCTAATCTCAATCCATACGGTTTCACACTTCAGCAAAACCCACTTGGCAGACCGTATGACGATAATGGAAACATCATCTTTTCACCTACCAACGATGCTCTTCTGACTAACCCATTAGCAGAAATTGTGCCGGGCGCTCAGATAGACAATATAAAGAAGTACCGAATTTTCAACAGTATTTATGCCGAGGCTAACATCATCAACGGATTGAAATACCGTGTCAATTTCGGTCCTGACTTCTCCGTGTCCAGAGCAGCCCGCTTTACCGGCTCCCAAACGAACGACCGCAAAGGGGGTGACCCAACGGCGTCCAACAACAATCAGTTTGGATTCAATTATACCCTGGAAAATATCCTGACGTACAATAAGACGTTTGGTAATCATAGTTTAGGGGTAACGGCTCTGCAATCCATTCAACGGGACAACTTTGAATATAATAACCAGTCTGTACAGGGAGTTCCTGCCGAGTCGCAACAGTTTTATAATACCGGTAATGCCAGTCTGGTATTAGGCGTCGGCAGCAATTTGATTCAGTGGACGCTCAACTCGTTTATGGGTCGGATTAACTATGATTACAAAGATAAATACCTGATAACCGCTACAATCCGACGGGATGGCTCAAGCCGTTTTGGTGAAAATACTAAATACGGTAACTTCCCTGGTATAGCACTGGCCTGGAATATCAATAATGAAGACTTCCTGAAACAAGTTACCTGGCTAGATCAGTTGAAACTACGGGTTAGCCGGGGTTCTGTAGGGAACCAGGGTGTAGTTCCTTATCAAACACAGGGTCTGCTGAGCCGTACCGTATATGCCTGGAATAACACAGCAGCGTATGGGTATCGCCCCAGTACAATTGGTAATCCTGATTTAAGGTGGGAAACATCGACCTCATCAAACATTGGGATAGATTTTAGCCTCTGGAGAGGTCGGGTAGCTGGTTCGATTGAACTCTATCAAACCAACACCACCGATCTGCTTCTATCTGACCAGTTACCTCAGTCTATTGGCTTTAACGCCGTTACAAAGAATGTCGGCGAAACCCGTAACCGGGGTATCGAAATTAGTTTATCGACCGTAAACGTTAACTCAAAAGGTGGGTTTAAATGGACAACCGACTTTGCCTTTACCAAAAACAACGAAGCCATTGTTTCGCTGTATAATGGTGCCGTGGATGATCTTGGCAACAAGTGGTTTATTGGAAAGCCGTTAACCGCCTATTTTGATTATAAGAAAGCGGGTATCTGGCAGACAAATGAAGCCGATGCCGCCAAATCTTACCAAAGCGGTGTTGGACAAATTAAAATTCAGGACACAGATAACGATGGTAAAATTACGGCCAATGACCGCGTGTTTCTGGGTTCAGATATTCCAACGTTTAGCGCCGGCATTACGAACCGATTCAATTACAAAGGATTCGATCTGTCGTTCTTCGTCTATGGCCGTTTTGGACAGACGATTCTGAGTGGCTTCCACCGGGATAACAACCAGTTGGCGGGTCGTTATCAGCAGATTAAAGTTGATTATTGGACGCCTAATAACCCGACAAACGAATTTCCACGACCCAATCACAACCAGGAATTTCCTGTCAATAACTCAGCTTTATTTTATTTCGATGGTACGTTCGTAAAAGTTCGTAACATCAATTTTGGATACACGTTCTCATCCAAACTAACACAGCGGTTGGGCATGCAGTCGCTACGTGTGTTCACCAGTATTCAGCAGCCGTTCATCTTTTCGACCTACCGGTCGAAGTACAACGGTGTCGATCCTGAAACAGCCGATGGCACGATCAATAATAATGTCACGCCTGCTACCCGGATAACGACTTTTGGTTTAAACGTTAAATTTTAAACATACCGGACCTGGATGTTTAATACAACTTTTAACTTCTAAAAAAATGAACCGTATATATATAAAAAAATCAGTTTGTGTCCTGACTATATTGGCTTTCCTTTTCGTTGGCCAATCGTGTAAAAATGTACTTGAAGAGAAAGTCATTTCCAGTATCGGAAATGACTACATCAATACGCCAAAGGGATTTGAAGACGCTGCCAGAGCAGCCTATGCTCCTTTGCGAAGTTTCTACGGAACGCAGCAAGGTCTAACCATGACGGAATTCGGTACAGATTTGTACGCGACCGGTTCTGACGGCAGTTATAAAGGATTCCACTTCTACGATACCCAGCTAAATAGTTTCGTAGATATTCTACAGGGTGTTTGGGAAGAACTTTACCGAGGCATCAATACATGCAACGCAGTTATCGGACGAGCCCCGGCAGCAACGGGAATTAGTGACGTTCTCAAAAAACAACGGGTAGCTGAAGTTAAGTTTCTACGCGCGCACTATTACTTTATTCTGGTGCAGCAGTGGGGTGGTGTAGACTTACGATTGACGGAAACGCTGGGACCTACAAAAAAAACCAGCCGGGCAACCGAAGCTGATATTTACAAAGCTATCCTGGCTGATCTTGAATCGGCACTGCCGGATCTAGAAAATAAAGCCAGATCGTCGGACTATGGCCGTGTGACTAAAGCGGCTGCGGAACACATGTTGGCTCGTGTATACCTGACAAAAGCAACGTCGTCGGCGAAAGCGGCCGACGATTACACCAAAGCAGCTACGTATGCTCAAAATGTAATTGCTAATTATGGGTTCAAATTACTTCCCGATTTTGCGAGTGTGTTCTCTCAGGGAGCAGGCGAAATAAATGATGAAGTAATTTTCTCGATTCAGTACACGTCTGATCCGTTGACCAATGCCGCATCATCGCCATTGGCCAGTTCCGGGGGTAACACCGGAGGTAACAACCTTCACCTGCTCTTCGGTATGCAATATGACACGCAAGCTGGTATGGTTCGGGATATTGCTTATGACCGGCCTTTCAGACGCTTACGTCCAACAACCTTTGCTTTGGAAACTGTTTTTAAGGATCGTGTGAATGATTCGCGGTATAAAAAGTCATTTCGGGATACGTGGTTGAGCAACAATCCAGGTACATTTAATACAGCTTTCGATAAATCGAAGTCAACGGTTACGTTCAAATCGGGGGACACTGCCATTTTTATTCCTGGCTATGAAATGACGCTGGCTGAACGGGCTAAAAAACCGTATCAGGTGCTGGTGCCGAGTGCCTATTCCGAAACCCTGTTCCTGCCGCTTCTGAAATTCTTCGATCCTCTCCGGCCCGATAAAACCTATGAGCCTGGTAGCCGGGATTTCCTGGCATTCCGTCTGGCTGAAACGTATCTGATTCTGGCTGAAGCCCAATTAAAGCTGGGCAAAACGACAGAAGCGACAACCGCAATAAATGTGGTTCGTCGCCGGGCAGCATGGCCGGGTAAAGAGACGGCGATGGAAATTGCTCCTGCTGCAATGGATATGGAAATGATTTATCAGGAACGAGGCCGTGAACTGATGGGTGAACAAATTCGGTGGATGGATTTAAAACGCTGGGGAAATCTGGTTGAGCGGGTCAAACTATACAATCCTCAAGGGGCTGTAAACGTGAAGGAGACGAATAACCTCCGCCCTATTCCACAAACTCAAATTGACCGTACCGAGAAGGCTGCCGACGGTAGCTCAGGGTTTCCACAGAATCCTGGTTATTAATAATTAAAAGAGTGAATGAGCGAACGAGTGAAAAGTTGGCACAAGCAATTTTCACTCGTTCGCTCATTCACTCTTTTACACATTAAAAACAGTAGAGAAGAGTCCATTTTCGCTTATTTGATTCATCATCAGTAACCATACTCAGGCTATCGGCCTGTACTGATTATTTTTTCCTTACGCTTATGAACGATGCTGTAAACAGACGGCAATTTCTCACCACGGCTGGTTTGTCGGCACTGGCCTTTACTGCCGGCTTAGACCAACTAGTGGCCCGGCACAACCTGACTAAAAATTCAGGGCTCAAAATTGCTTACTCAGCTATTACGTGGGGCAACACCGACGCGCTAACGGTCAAGGCGATTCAGGATATTTCGGCGCTTGGCTACCGGGGTATTCAGCTCCGTGCTAATATATTTGGGTCATATCGAGCCAAACCATCTGAATTAAAAGCATTGCTCGACCAGTATAAGCTAACGCTGGCTATGTTTTCGAGCGGTGATGTTGCCATTGACCCGACTAAAGAACAAAGTACGATTGATACCCATGTGGCACACGCCAGTTTTGTAAAAGCGCTCGGTGGTTCGGCCATTCAGTTGACCAACTCCGCCCGGCCTAAAGATCGGCTTCCTACCGCCGATGAACTGAAACGTCTGGCGTTGGTGATGAACGAAATTGGTAAGCAAACTGCCGATATGGGTGTTCAGGCAACCTATCACAACCACATGAGCCAACTCGGCGAAACACCCGAAGAAGTGGATGTGATTGTACAGGCAATGAATCCAAAATACATGAAATTGGAGCTTGATATTGCTCACTACAAACAAGGTGGCGGTCAGCCCGAAAAAGCGGTAAAACAATACAAAGACATTATTTATGCACTGCACCTGAAAGACACAATGTCTCCCCTACCGGATAAGCCAAACGAACCCAAAGCCTATAAATTCGTCGAATTAGGGCGGGGAAATGTAGATGTTCCGGCTGTGTTTAAAGCGCTGGACGATATCAAGTTCAGCGGGTGGGGAATCATTGAATTAGACGGTGTTCCCGAGACCGACAAGACGGCTGCTCAATGCGCTCAAATCAATAAAGATTACATTACAAAAACCTTAAATCATCCTCTTTGAATCTGTAGACTATCTCCCCGGCCCGGTCCATGTAACAAAAGAGTTTATGACACAGAGATAGCCTAAAGATTCACAGAGATATATTATGAAAAAATCATTTGTTTTTGGGCTTTTGTTGATGAGCCTCATAGCCGCTAAAGGCCAGCAAGCACCCAATACACTTACGGCTCAGGAAAAAAAAGACGGCTGGAAATTATTATTCGATGGCAAAACCACCAACGGCTGGCGTGGAGCGTATAAAGACAAGTTTCCCGATAAAGGCTGGGATGTGGCGGGTGGGTTACTGACCATTCAAAAATCCGACGGTTCGGAATCGCAAAGTTTCGGTGACATTGTTACTGACGCCGAGTACAGTGATTTCGATTTGACGTTCGACTTTAAATTGACCGAAGGTGCCAACAGTGGCGTTAAATATTTTGTGGCCGAGCAAAGCCCAAAACCAAAAGGATCGGCGTTTGGTCTCGAGTTTCAAGTACTGGACGACGACAAACATCCCGACGCTAAATTAGGTCGGGATGGCAATCGGACGGTTGGGTCATTGTACGATTTGATTCCGGCCAACAGTAAGAAAGCCAACGCTATTGGCGAGTGGAATACCGGCCGTGTCATCTCGAAAGGTAAACATGTTGAGCACTGGCTAAACGGCAAAAAAGTAGTTGACTATGAACGTGGCAGCGAAAAATTCCGGGAGTTGGTTGCCATGAGCAAATACAAAGCGCCTGAATATAATGCCAATGGTCGTTTCGGTGAAGCCCCCAAAGGTCATATCCTGCTTCAGGACCACGGCAACCAGGTATCGTACCGAAACATTAAACTAAAAACTCTTTGAAAGAAGCTGGATATCAGACGTTAGGCTTTCAAGTCAAGTGTCTTTATCTTTCGTTTATTATCTCCTATTTAACGGCTTGGCCTATATGGAAAATCGTCGCGAGTTTATAAAAAAATCTGCTCTGGCCGGACTTGGCATGAGCTTTTCAGCGGGCAGTTACGCCCGTATTCTTGGCTCAAACGACCGTGTTCGGGTTGGTATCATTGGTTTCTCCGACCGCTTCCGGCAGTCGCTGGCACCGGCTTTCATGGATCATTCCAAAGAAAATAATTTCGCCTTCGTGGGTGTGTCAGACATTTGGAGTCGCCGTCGCGATGAGGCCGAACAGTATCTGAAAGGAAAAGGCTGGAATGACAGTGCCTTTTTTAAAGCACGAAATAACGACGAACTTCTTGATCGGAAGGATGTAGACGCCGTTATTATCTCGACCGCCGACTTCCAGCATGCGCTTCACTGCACAGCGGCTGTTGAATCGGGACGCGATGTGTACTGCGAAAAACCGTTTGCGGAGTCACTTGATGACGCTCGAAAAGCCGTAAAAGCCGTTGAGAGTTCAAAAAAGATTGTACAGGTTGGTTCACAGCGCCGGTCGGCGCCTAACTACCATTCTGCCAACGATTTTATTAAATCCGGTAAGTTTGGCGACATTTCGATGGTTGAAATGACCTGGAATGTCAATCAGCCCGGTCGCTGGCGCCGTCCGAAACTGGTGTCCGAAATCAGGAAGGAAGACACCGACTGGGATCGTTACCAACTTAACCGCCCTAAGGTGGCGTGGGACCCCCGTAAGTATTTGGAGTTTCGATTGTTTTACCCCTACTCATCGGGTATTCCAGGGCAGTGGATGTCGCACCAGATTGACACGGTTCACTGGTTCAGCGGGTACGATCATCCACGCTCGGTGGTTGCCAACGGTGGAGTCTATGTCTGGAAAGACGGTCGTGTTAACGCTGACACTTTTACCGCCGTATTTGACTATGGCCCGGACAACGACAAAACCAAAGGCTTTCAGGTGCTTTATTCATCACGCATGAACAACGAAGCGGGTGGCGTAAAAGAATATTACTTCTCGAACGGCGGCATGATTAACCTCGACACGAACAAAATTTCGCCGGAAGGAGGTTTGGAAGAAAAGTACGCCAAGGAAATGGATATGAAGGCAAATCTATTGCCCACGATGTCGCTTGGAGCAGGTCCAAAAATGGAAACCTCCGCCAACACCGGCAGCGATCCAATGACGTCGATGCATATGCAAAACTGGATGGAATGCGTTCGTACGCGTAAAGAGCCAAACGCACCGGCACGCGTTGGTTTCAACCATTCGGTGGCCAACATTATGGCAACAACGGCCCTACACACGGGCAAACGGGTGACATGGGATTCTACGAAACAGGATATAGTAGTAAGTTAATTTTTGATATAGAGTCTGTTTAGCCTGGGCTAAACAGACTCTATATTATTTCAACAGTGCTGCCCCAATCTGGCAACTAAGGCATTTTTTCACGGAACAGAATTCATTATAGAGTTCAATAGCCGCCTGAGAATCGAACGCTGTACGAATACCTAATCCAAGGGTATCCCAGCCATCGGTCAGGCGGTTTTTTTCGGCGGGTAGTTGTTCCAACAAAGTAATAGCCCGATCAATATAAGCGGGTTGCCCACGATGATGGGCATAAGCGGCTAGTAAAGGGACAACTGTGTTAATAACGATATTTTCGGCCGAGTTCTTTCCCAGCGTAGGGGTTGATTTTTCTGTTTGTTTGCCAAATCGGTAATGCGACTGCCAGTATAGTGAGGGTTCTAATTGCAGGGACCTTAGTAAAGTTTCGAGACTGGTTGTCCCGACAAAAAGAGAAAACAAACTGGCATGGTAAGTTAACAAACGAGCGAGTTGCGCCAAACGAAGCGTTGGGAAGTTGGCCGGACGTAACCGACCCCATTTCCAGGCATGAGCCATTACCTGTTTTTCGGCAAGTGAATATTTAGCGCCTAAGAATCGGTACTCCCGCTGAAGAGCCGTTACATACTCATCAGGCTCGTCGATAGGTAACAAACCAGCCGTACCGAATAGCAGAGCTTCAGCTTGTAGCAATACATCACGGTGTTTCAATATTGCTTTTAAGGGTACCGTGCGGCTAAGTTGAGCCATTGGGTCAGCGTTTATTTTGAAGCCCATGTTTGTGGCCAGTAGCCGATAAGCCGTCTCCTCCCAATCGCCACCCGTTTGCCGGAATACCTCCTGAACACCCGCAGCCTTACGCTCCAATCGTTGCAGCATGGCTTTGTCGAGCATTGACGTTAGCCGAAGAGGTGACACGGACTTAAACTGTCCGGCGCACGGAATAGCATCTGGCGAGTCAGTAAGCACCTGATAGCGAGACAATAAAGAAGAGTCAGTAAGCGGACTTAGTTCGATTGTTGGCAATGGAGTTCCATTAGCCCGGTCCACCCGCCGACTATTTACAGCGCGGTCATCCTGCCAGACCACATGTAAAATTACGTTGTCATACGCCCGGTCATGTTGATGGCGGTGGGCAAGCCAATCCGATGTGCGGGAATGCATTTCAACCGTACCTACCCACTCTACATTATTGATCAGTAAGCGGGCATTTGTAAAGTCTGGACCGGAATCATGATTTCGGAAACCAGTATGTAGCACCTGTACAACTTCGCCGTCGGTAGTTGTCAGATTGCTTTTCGAGAAATACTGATATTGCCAAATGAAATATAGAAAGGCTTCAGGCACGGCGAACAGATAGCGTTTAAGAGAACACCCTAATTGAGTGTTCAATATAAACACAATCAATCAAAATGTAACCTAAATCAGACACCTGGCTAACTTTTAACCGTTTACCCCTGTCTACTAATTGCCAAGTGATGGGCCATCTCCGTCTGTAAAGCTTTAGCTTCGTCCCGCGCCCGATCAGCAAAATTAACGCCATCGGATGCATATAAAATACTTCTCGACGCATTGACCAACAAGCCTCCTGATTTAGTTAATCCCCAACGCGATACATCGGCCAGATTCCCGCCTTGTGCCCCAACCCCCGGCACGAGCAGGAAATTATTGGGAGCCAATTCTCGAATCCGCTTCAGTTCATTAGCCTGCGTGGCCCCTATTACAAACATCAGTTGATCAGGAGTGGCCCAGGTTTTGGCGGTTTCAATGACCATCTCAAACAATTCCTGATCGGCGATGGGCTGGCGTTGAAAATCGGCACTACCAGCATTTGACGTCAATGCCAGTAGAATAACCCATTTGCCCTTATAAGCCAGGAAAGGCATCACCGAATCATGGCCCATATAGGGTGCCACCGTAACCGAATCGAAGGAGAGTCCGGCAGCAGTTGGATCGAAAAACGTGCGGGCATATAAGTCCGATGTGTTCCCAATATCCCCTCGTTTGGCATCAGCAATTGTGAAGCAATCTTTGGGAATATAGTCCAGTGTTTTTTGCAGGCTTTCCCAGCCGCGTGGACCCTGAGCTTCGTAGAAAGCAATATTAGGTTTGTAGGCAACAGCGAAATCTATGGTTGCATCAATTATAGCTTTATTAAATGTGAAAACCGGATCTGTTTCAGTGAGTAAATGCCGGGGAAGTTTACGGGGGTCGGTGTCTAATCCGACACACAAATACGATTGTTTTTGAAAAATATGGTCGCTTAATTCCGAATAGGTCATGCTGAAATATAGAACCACAGGCTAAAAATGATTCTGCCCAAAAGTACAACTTATGGTTCCAGTTTCATAAATTTGCCCATAAGAGCAATTACGTTTACGTAGCAAACACCATTATGCAAGTTCGGCAAACGGCCATTGAAGGTCTGATTGAATTGATTCCACGCGTATTTGAAGACGAACGCGGCCATTTCTTTGAGTCCTATAATAAGTCGCTTTTTGTATCCCTGGGCCTACCTATGGAGTTCGTTCAGGACAATCAGTCATTTTCGGTAAAGGGCGTTCTGAGGGGGTTACATATGCAAAATGAACCGTTTGCACAAGGCAAATTAGTGCGCGTGATTAGTGGTCAGGTACTGGATGTTGCGGTTGATTTACGACCCGATTCACCTACGTTCGGGCAATATGAAACCTTCTTGCTGGATGCTAAACTGGCTAATATGGCCTACGTACCGGCAGGTTTTGCACATGGCTTTGTTGCATTGGAAGACAGCGTTTTTAGTTACAAGTGTACCAATGTCTATAACAAGGCCGCTGAGTTAGGCATTATTTGGAACGATCCCGACTTAAATATCAACTGGGGAGTCACAAATCCCATTGTTTCTGAGAAAGATCAGGAATTGAAACCATTGCGTGAGGTATTTCCGCAGTCGGTTGTTTAAATGAATGAGGGCTTTTCTTACAAGAAAAGCCCTCATTCATTTACTTCTCATACATTTCTTCTAATACCTTACGGCCAACTTTTCGGGCCGAAATGGGATTCTGTCCAGTTACCAGCCGCTCATCTACTTCAATATAAGATAGAAAGGGAATTAAGCTCTTGCTATAAAGTGCGTTTTTTTGTCGCAATGCATCTTCGAGAAGAAATGGCACTTCCTCATCAAGGCGAACGAGTTTTTCTTCCATATTGGAGAAACCAGTTACCTGTCGATTATCAATCAGTAGAGATCCATCGGATAGCGTCACGTTTAAGAGAGCACTAACGCCGTGGCAAACAGCCGCCACCATCCCGCCCTTTTCGTAAACCTGCCGCGTTATGGTCTGTATTATTGGGTTGTTTGGAAAGTCCCACATGGCGCCATGCCCACCGGCAAAATAAATAATCTGGTAGTCAGCCGGATTTATATCCTCTATTCGGAGCGAGTTTTCCAGTTTAGCCCGAAACGTAGGGTTATTATACCATTTTTCATTAATGGTATCACGCCGATCAATACTCTTTTCATCAATGGGCACCGGGCCACCAATAGGGCTGGCAATATCATAAGGCAGGTTACGCCCCGACAACTCATCGTAGAAGTGAGTAGCTTCACTCAACCACAAACCCGTTTTATGAGCCTTAGTCGGATAATCAGTATGGTTAGTGCAGACGATAAGTGCGCGGTAAATAGGGTCCATAATCAGAAATAACGTTCGGGGTTTGAAGTTCGAGGTTTAACGCCAAACTTCAAACCTTGACTGCCAAACTATATAAGCCTGTTTGTTATTTAGCCAGTCGGCAGATGTATTTTCTTTAAACTAGCGGATTAAACATATTTATGTTAGACTTACTAAATAATTGGCAAAACAACAGATAGCCAGAAAAATATTTGCCAAAAGAAGGATTTAATAATTAAATAAATTGGTGTATTATTATATTTGCTTATAAACCGTATTTGTATTGATCGCCATGAAAACTGTAACGTATGATTCCCTCCAAGCTGAACAGGCCTGGATGATTGTATCCGATCAACTTCAGCAGCGTAATAATATGCTGGCCAAGAGCATTTCGCATATGGAGCGAAATCAGAGTGAGTTACCAATGGCTAGTCGGCTCATAATGCTGCGTTATCACTTAAAAATGAGCTTACGCCAATTAACACTGGAAGCTCGCCAACAAAAGCAAAAAATCCAGAGCGATAGTTGCTTGGCTAATCAGTGGATGCATGTGCACCAGTTATTTTTCCTGCTTCGGCAAATTGATAACGAACTTGGTCGGGCCACTACCGAAAACAATATACTTCGTTCATGGCTGGAATCGCTCGAAGGGCGTGTCTATCGGTCAGCCTTAATACATTTAAACTAGACTTTAAGAATATAATTTCATTTAAACGCAAATTCCGTGAAGAGATATCTCTTCACGGAATTTGCGTTTAAATGATCTGCTAATCAGCGCTTTCGGTTCGAGCGAATATAGTTTAGTTTTTTCACCACAATGGGCGCACAACCAGGTTCGCAAGGAATGAGATCAGGATTTGCAACCACAGGTGGCTCAACAGCAGGAGGGTTAACAACGGGTGGGTTAACCACAGGCGGCTCAACAACAGGTGGTTCAACAACGGGTGGGTTAACAACAGGCGGATTAACAACGGGTGGTTCAACAACAGGCGGATTAACGGCCTGGTCAGTTGGGCCATTTGCCGTTGATGCGATCCATTCAATTTCTACCCAACCATCAATTGTTGGTCCATCAGGAACAGTACCGAATTGAATTTGCCCAATATTATAATTCAACCAGTTATCATTATGGCTCAAGTCGATTTCATACGTATGAAACTGCCCATCATTGATGATCGGAAAGTCCATATAACGATCTCCTGAAGGAATTATCGCCTGGTCTTCGGTTCGGCGCCACTTCAAGCGAAACTTGTCATTTTGCGTCTGAAATGCGGCACGCAAATACATTTTAGGGTTGTTTCGACCTTTCCAATGGACATAAGGAGATGATATTCGATTATTATTGAGAGACGCATCCGACTGGTCCATTTTTACATGCAACTTCCCCTGAATGGGCCAGCCCGTATCGCTCGCTTTCTGGTAATACCAGCCTTTGCGTGAGGTGTCAAACCGATAATTAGGCCCGGCAGGCGCGTGTGGTTTACTGGCTACGTAGGAACGAATATTGTTTATTTTACCTAGAATCAGCTCATAATCCCACTCATACACCAAATTATGGTCTAATAAAACACGATTTGTAGAGGCAATGTAGGAAGCTACTATGCTGTTTTCGTCACCACTTAAGTCACTTCCAAAATAGCCTCTTTTCCATTCGTAATTGTCTGGAACATACAGGCCTACACCGTAGTCTTTATCGTTTGTAGACGCCATCCAGGGCTCTGATGGAAACACGTCTCCAAATAATGTGCTGGGCGGTTGGTTAGGCAGTATACGATCAACATCCAATGGGTCATTTGTGTAAGGCGAATTGCCTTTATAATACCACATATTGTGATAGTCGCCATTCAGGTACACACAAGGGAATTCTTGTTGCCGGGCTTCATACTGGGTCTTATCTGAACGGAACATCACTACTTTAGCATGAACCTTAACGACGTTTCCGTCCAGCCGAATCCAGTGTTCAATTGTTGCCTCGCCCGGCTCGTTATTTATACCAAACTGCTTGGGTATCGTTTTCGCATACAACAAATTTGGCTGACTCTCTACAGCAAGCACTTGCGAGGAATTACCAAACGCATCGCCGGCCTGAATCGGGTCCCAGCCTAGGCCAGGGTAACCTGGATAATTAATTGGGCCACTGTAGAGTGCAATTTGTATTTGACGACCAAGGTCAGGGTTATTGACCATGTTTGCCGTGCTAACACTATCACCATGGCTGTCTAAGAAGGCCAAATAAGTGATAGCCCCACCATAATTTGTGTTAATTCCCACCTTGATCTTCCCATTTTCAATGGTTTTGAGACCATCTATACCTTGACGGAGCGCCGAGAGTGAAGACGGAGCACGAGGAGAGGAAATGTGCGGCTGAGCGCTTAGAAAGCCTGATACCAGAATACCGACAACTAAACACACGCATCTTAAGCGAGAAAAGTAACAAACCGTATTATGGGCCATAAAAACAGTACAGTTTGGTGTACTAGATTTCCTGGCTACAAATAATATGCCAAATATGACAGAGGTTCAAGCATCCAATGAGCTACTTAATCAATTGCTTAAGTGCCGTATCAGACAAACTACCGGATTGAATTAGAAGGCGATAGCGAAATGTTACAGATTGTCCGGCAGGCAAGGTGAAATCCATGGCAGGCGATTTTCCATTGCTGAATACAGAAGGCCCCAACGGATTGGCCGCAAATAACCCATAACCCCTTGCATGCCAATAGGTTGGATAGCCAATATTTTTAAGATGATCAGTTAAAACTACCGATATAGCTTCTGTACCAACCGTTCCGGTTAGTTTCACCCATTGAGCCCGAGTGCCCCAAACAGCATCGCCTTCAACGCCTTCACTAGTGCGATAGAGACCCGTTACACCTGCATTATTTAATACGGGCACTTTGGTAGCTACACCCTGCGCATCGGTAAAAACCTCTGCTTTTGTAGATGGTTGTTCGAGTTCACGAGCCATGCGCAAGGCAATTAAGCCTTCTTTATTGTCTTTAAAGACCACCTCTTTACCAACTGCTTTTAACGTTGTAATACGGTCAATGACCCGATTGTCAGCGCCCGCCCGAAACTGGTAGGTGGTTGTCTCCTGAAGCATGGCTTTTCCATCTTTATCAAGCCAGTCGGCGGTAACCACCAACTCAGCCTGTTCTTTACCGCTTTTCATAGATTTTACTCCCGTGTGAACAATGGTGCCAAACGGACCCTTATGTTCGGGGCCAATTTCGATGGAGTTATTCCAGAAATCATGACCATTTACATCGCCATAATTGAACCACATACCCACATGGTGTGGGTGATCAATTCGCTCACCCGGACGTGGGTCGAGCGGCCATCCACGCGTTATGAAATTTCCTCCAGCCGAGAGAATAGGATATAAGACCGGCTTCTTAAGCACCGTTGGACCAGGATAAATATAGGCGGTAAACGGTTTCCCATCGACTGTAACGGCAACACGTTTTTGAGCCTCATTATGTGTAAGCTGGATTCGGTCCGATTGGGCTTGAACCGTTAAAATTGATCCCAAAAACAAACAGGAAAGGAGAAAATAGCGCATTGGATTATTAATTTTTATAAACTGCATTTTCCAGAAAGGCAATCAAAAAACCGCCCCGACTTAAAAAAGACGGGGCGGGCAAAATGCTACTGAATAAAAAGGCATAAAAGCCAAGAGCGTTCTAATTGCCCAGCAATATTTTGTTCGTTACATCCTGGTCAATAGTAATGTATCCAGGATAATTAACCTGTTTACCCAACAAATCCAGCGTCGGTTTAATCTTAATCGTCAGTTTGGAAGGTTGCGTTCCAGCCGCACCCGAAAGGTTCTGCACCAACTGGGTGAACGCATCGCGGGTTTTGCTATCTGTCAACAATTGGTACGCATTGGTATTCAAACGTACTGGAACACGTGTACGCCCTCCACCGGGTTGTACTTCAATACGCTGGTTTAGAAAACCATTGAATAACTCCTGTCCGGCCAGCAAAATCCGGTATTCCAATTGGTTAATACCGGCCAGTTTATTGGTCGGATTGGTAATGTCAATATTAAGGCGGGCATCCAGCGGCACATTTCGCGTCAACAAACCAGTTGCCAGCCGGGGGTAACGGGCTGGGTTAATATCTTCCATTTTACGCAACTGCCGAACATCTATTCCGGCGAGGTAAATACTATCGGCAGAGGCAATTGTATAGCGGCAATCGCCCAGGGTTTTTGCCTGTGAAATCTGATTATTAACGCTACACTGGCTGAACAACAACGGCAGAGCCACCAATAGCAAAACAAGGCTTTTTTTCATGTTTAATTATAAATCGTTTCTATATAAACGTTTGACAAAGGGCAAAGAGTTTGGTTTAAATTTACTTGTCAAGCTTGTCGAACCAGCCAAAGATAAGTTGACAATCCTGATTGTTAGCATTAATCTATTAGTAAACCGGCAGGTGTTTAAGCGAATAAAACAAAAAGTTATGGCGCTGAACAAATCAGTTAGTTCTGATCTATTCAGCGCCATATTGCAATTCTGTGACTATTTCTTCAGACCGAAGTTTTTAGAAATTCCAAACCCGGCTCCGCTACCAAATGCAAAATGGAAGGCTGATGTAGCATCTGATACTCCATCATATTTCTGAGAGGTAAAGCTTAATGAACCAAAGGTAAAATTGAGCGCAAAACTATTTTTCAGGTTCACCCCAATGGCCGGGAACAGGGTTCCCTGAAAGCCGCTATATTTCGTAACATCGGCTTTACCTGACAAATAATTAGCGTTGAATTGCCCATAAATTGCAAAAATACCGCCCAGTGATTGTGTATAACGAATAAAAGGGCCAACTGATAGACTCGATGTTTTAGCACTCGAAGGATCTGAACTGGTACCAGCAATGCCAAGATTTACCCCACCTGTCCAGTTATTGTTCCATTGGTAGCCAACACCCGGTGAGAAGTTGTAGTTGTTTACCGTAGCACTGCCTAATTTCTGCGAATCGAATCCCACATTTCCATAAACCAATAGCGTATTGCTTTGCGCCTGAACGCCAACTACACTTGCCAAAGCAAGTAAAAGACTAAAAAACACTTTCTTCATGAGTTGTATTAATTGGTGAAATACCCCCTTAGACAGCAAGCCCAAGCGGTTTTAATTGGCTTTATAGACGAGGGGAAGGTCAAAAGTCACTCTTACAATAAAAACAGGACGTTACCAGTGTATTTTCTCGTTTATCTCTATCCTTGATCACTCGAGAATATGCTTTAGTCCATATAGGCTTAAGTGTGATACAAGTTTTTCGTTGAATTTTCTATCTTTGCCATAGTACATATCCACAGTTTTCATGGACAAGCTAACCGCTGATGACCTGATATACGGGTACATAAACGGCATTTTCCCAATGGCCGACGCCGACGGTACGCTTTACTGGTACGCACCAGACCCGCGGGCAATCATCCCACTCGCTACCTACAAACCAGCTAAGTCACTTCGTCCAGTTCTAAATCGCAATCAATTTGAGGTCCGTATCAATACAGCGTTCGAGGAGGTAATGCATGGTTGTTCCATACCTCGTTCTGAGGACGATAGTGTCTGGATTTCGGAAGAAATTATAAACGCCTATACAGAACTGCATTACATGGGACTGGCTCATAGCGTTGAAACGTATATAGACAATCGGTTAGTGGGCGGCTTATATGGCGTATCACTCGGTACAGCTTTTTTTGGCGAATCCATGTTCAATCGGGTCGATAACGCGTCGAAAGTAGCGTTTCATTACCTGGTCCTGAATCTACGCCAGCAACGCTACACATTGCTCGACACCCAGTTCATAAATGACAATGTTCGACGATATGGCGCTATTGAAATTCCCAAAGCCGACTATTTGAAACAACTAAAGTCTGCCCTTCGCCAAAAAGCCCGCTTCACAGAAACTGGCCCGCTGATTAAAAACCTGCCAGACGAGTGATCAGCACAACGATGCGCCATTGGTCGTATCTTTGCCCGCATGACAAAGCCCGTTCTTGTACTTAAATTCGGCACGGCTTCCATCACGAAACCCAATGGCGAGCCGAACGAGCCAGTTATGGTGGACATTGCCCGGCAGGTGGCTGCCCTGCATCCGCACTATAGAATTGTAGTAGTTTCGTCGGGAGCAGTTGGCGCCGGAAAATCCCTAATTCGGGAGTATCGGGGCGATATTACCCAAAGAAAAGCTGCTGCGGCTGTAGGTAACTTGTTATTACTCAACCAGTACTCACGCTTTTTCTCTATATATGGCATTTCTATTGCGCAAAGCCTGTGCGAACGCCATCACTTTGCCAACCGCGACCAGTTTCTGCAACTAAAGCAGACGTACGAGGAATTGTGGGCCAATGACCTGATTCCAATTGCTAACGAAAACGATGTTGTTAGTAACCGTGAACTCAAGTTTTCGGACAACGATGAACTGGCTACGCTCATTGCCGTTGGTTTTGGTGCCGAAGCCTTGATGCTTTGCACATCAGTAGGTGGTTTATTAGATGCCAACGGACAGGTAATCCGGCAGGTAACCGAGTTCGACGAGCGTATTTTTGGCGTGGTTCGGACGGATAAATCATCGTTGGGATTAGGTGGTATGGCGTCTAAATTAACGTTTGCCAAACTAGCCACACGGATGGGAATCCGGGTTGTTATTTTCGGACTGAACGAACCGGAAAGCCTTAGCCGGGCGTTACGTGGCGACATTGGAACCGAATTTATTCCACAGGCAACCGCGCTTTCTGCTCGAAATCGGTGGTTGGGCAGTGGTAGTCTGGCCGTTGGACGCATACAAATTGATGCCGGAGCGGTCCGGGCTTTGCAACAACGGCGGAGCTTGCTGGCCGTTGGCGTTAAGGCTGTACTAGGCGAATTTGCAACCGGTGAAATGGTCGAAATTTTAGCCGAAGATCAGCTAACGATAGCCGTGGCCCGAGCCCGAATTTCGTCCGAAACGTTATCGCAACAGCTTAACCAGCAAAACGTTGAGGTCGCGAATGCAAACGATATTGTACTTTTGTAATTATGACACCCATTACGCCCCTCCTTCAGGCCACACAGCAGGCCGCAGCCGTTGTTCGACGGCTTAGTGCCGATCAGAAAACCGATATGCTCAATCGGCTGGCCGATGTACTGGCGGCTCATGTCGTTGATATTGTCGCCGAGAATCAAAAAGATCTCGACCGAATGCCGGAGTCTGACCCTAAATATGACCGCCTAAAACTTACCGAAGCCCGCGTTGCCGACTTGTCTAAGAGCTTGCGCGAGGTAGCTGTACTACCCGACCCGGCGGGCGAAATTATTCTGGATCGAACCATCGAACAGGGGCTAAAGCTCAAAAAAATCACCGTACCGCTGGGTGTTGTTGGCGTTATTTATGAAGCGCGGCCAAACGTAACAGTTGATGTCGCTTCTTTATGTTTGCGATCGGGAAATGCCTGCGTCTTGAAAGGTGGAAAAGAAGCCGATTTCTCAAATCGTTATTTGGTTGGCTTGATTCAGAGCGTGTTAATCGAGTTTGGCGTACCCAAAGCGGCCGTAACCCTGCTCCCACCCGACCGGGCTGTAGTAAATGAATTGCTCACTGCTATACGCTACGTGGATATTATTATTCCGCGCGGCTCGGAATCGTTAATTCAATTTGTTCGCAAAAACTCACTGGTGCCCACCATCGAAACGGGCGCGGGTGTTTGCCACACGTATGTTGAAGAAAGCGCTGATCTGGACAAAGCGGTTGCCATTGTTGTCAATGCCCGCGTTTCGCGCCCATCGGTTTGTAACTCGCTCGATTGTGTGCTGGTTGACGAAACCATCGCCGAACGTTTCCTGCCGATGTTAACCGCCGATTTCAACAAATGGAATGTTGAAGTTTTTGCGGACGAAATCGCCTACGATATTTTTAAAAAAGCTGATTATACAAACCTGCAACACGCCCAGCCGGAAGATTTCGGCCGTGAATTTCTGGATTACAAATGCGCGGTGAAAGTTGTAGCGGGTCTTGACGAAGCATTATCACATCTTCAAACATACTCGTCGCGGCATTCGGAAGCGATTTTATCACAGAATCAGAAACACATCGACCGGTTTCTCTTTGAGGTGGATGCGGCTGCCGTTTATGCCAATGCTTCCACACGATTTACAGACGGAGCGGTATTTGGCCTGGGTGCCGAAATTGGCATTTCAACTCAAAAACTTCACGCTCGCGGTCCATTCGCACTCGAAAAACTGGTAACAGAGAAATGGATTGTTGTTGGCGATGGTCAGGTACGCTGGTAATTTATGTTAAAAAACAGCTCAGTTTATCATAGTTGAGCTTATAACGAACTGATTAAATCCGGCGTAGCTAACGGAATGCAGCGAGAAACAAAAGGATGACTAGACAATCCTATTTTGCGAATTTGACGGATACTATAACAAGCCGATAACGAATAAAAAAGCCCTTATAGATAGGTAAATAATTATTTAAAAATCTCTTTTCGGGTAACACTCGTTATATGAGTGTTACCCGAAAAGAGATTTTTAAATGTAGGTATACGAAAAGATTCATTGACGTTAGCCAAAGGCAGATTAGTATGCGGTGCTGCTTTCAGTCGTATGGATGTTTCTTAACTACTGCCAAACCTATTGAGCATGGATGATCCATACGGGCCGCAAGCCACCATTCGGCGCAACTTTAAGGGCGCTAAAATTTTATTAATCGAAGATAATCCCGATCACTGTGCGCTTATTCGGATTGGACTGAAGGCGTGTATGCCGGAGGTAGAATTACTGATAGCGGCTACGCATGAGGAAGCCCAACAACTGCTTACGGAGTGTAGTAACGCCCGAATATTGTTACCCCGATTGATTCTGTTGGATCTATATCTACCCAATCGCGAAGATGGCTTGCAGTTAGTCCAGTTCTTGAAGGATACGGCTTCAACTTACCGATTGATTCCGATTACATTGCTTAGCCAATCAGAAAGTGCCGAAGATATTCAGTTGGGCTATGATGCAGGCGCTAACTCCTACATCATAAAACCCACCAATTATCCCCAGTGGCTCACCTACTTTGAATCGCTACGTCAATACTGGTGGCACACCGTTACGCTACCCCTGCGCTAAGCGACTTCAATCCCTTTAGCTCTGGTGATGAATAGGGAGCCGAACCCGAAATAGAGTACCCCGGCCTTCTTTTGTTTCTACATCCAGATTAGCGTCCAGCAACTCGCACAGTCGCTTAACAATCTGTAGACCAACCCCTTCGCCCTTCGTTGAGTGG
>CAXVWN010000411.1:0-36812 GCA_964263725.1 Spirosoma sp. | reverse complement strand
GATAAGCGGATGAACGGAACGCCAGGTCAGGATTTAAGTTCGCAATACATGGACCTCGGGTATCTGTACTATAATGCACAGCCCATTGAGAAAGCCATTGAAGGCGATTCCATCGACCTGGAAATTCGAATTTTTGAAGGGAAACAGGCAACGATCAATAAGGTTATTCTGAACGGCAACACCAAAACCAGCGATCATGTGGTAATGCGCACAATCAGAACGTTGCCTGGGCAGAAATTCTCGAAAACGAATCTGATCCGTACACAACGAGAACTGTCAACACTTGGTTATTTCGACCCCGAAAAAATTGGCATCAACCCTATTCCACAGAATGACGGTACAGTTGATATCGAGTATACAGTTGAAGAAAAACCCTCTGACCAAATCGAATTGTCGGGTGGTTGGGGTGGTTACGTTGGTTTCGTTGGTACACTTGGCCTGACATTCAATAACTTCTCGGCCCGTAACATTCCAAACCTGAAAGCCTGGAAACCTTTACCAGCCGGAGATGGCCAACGGGTGCAATTGCGTTTCCAAGCCAACGGCTCACAATATCAGGTTTATTCCTTATCATTCACGGAACCCTGGCTGGGCGGTCGCAAGCCCAATGCCTTGTCGGTTAGTGCCAGCCATACAGTGTATCAGACGTTTTACGATCCGGCAAACCCGGCCAGTATTTACCAAAGCTTACAGGGGCGTAAACCAACCGGCTCCTATACAAACACGGCCATTACCATTGGCTTAGGGCGACAGCTTAAAGTACCTGATGACTTTTTTAGTTTGAGCAATTCGATTTCATATCAACGATATGACCTTAACAATCTCGATTTGTTTTACATAGGCTATAAAAACGGGATATCGAACAACATCACGTTCAATACTACCCTATCACGCAACAGCATTGACAATCCGCAATTCCCTCGTAACGGGTCGTCGTTTACCCTTAGCGGTTCGTTTACGCCCCCTTATTCGGCCTGGCGTACCACAACTGCAACAGAGAAGCCAGAAGACAAATACAAGTTTGTAGAATACCACAAATGGATGTTCGATGCCAGTTGGTTTCAAACAGTTTTTGGGAAACTGGTACTGAATACCCGTGCTCACTTAGGTTTCTTGGGCAGTTACAACAAACGCACGAGCATTGGCCCATTTGAGCGATTCGTATTAGGGGGTTCAGGTCTGGCCGGTCAAGGACAATTTGCTTTGGCACAGGACATTATCGGCTTACGTGGGTATGATGACCGCAGTGTGTACACGGCTGATTATGACCGTGCCGTTGATGCTACTGCCCGCAGCCAGGGTGGTGTAGTTTACAACAAATTCGTTGCTGAACTGCGTTACCCGGTTTCGCTGAACCCGTCGGCTACGATCTTCGTTCTAACCTTCCTGGAAGCCGGTAACAACTGGGGTAGCTATAAGCAATACAATCCGTTTGACCTGAAGCGGTCGGTAGGATTTGGAGCGCGTATATTTATGCCAGCCTTTGGGTTGATTGGTATTGACTACGGCTATGGTTTCGACAAGATTCCAGGTGTTAAAGACAAAGCATCAGGTCAATTCCACTTTACGATTGGGCAGCAGTTAAGATAAGATTCGAGCAGGTTAAACGTTTTTAATCAAGCTGATTACACGCTTAATGCTAATCCGTTTGATTATATCAACCTTGAAAATCAATTACTTCCTGCAAAAATTGACACGTGACTAATGAAAAAAGCCCTAGTTTTCGTACTTTTGTGCGCTGTTTGGCTGGCTACTCCTGCCCAAGCGCAAAAGTTTGGGTATGTGGACACTGAGTTCATTTTTAGCAAAATGCCCGAATATCAGAAAGCACTGACCGAGATTGACAAGTTTGCCGATAAGTGGTCGAAAGATATTCAGGATAAATATGTTGAAATTGATAAGCTCCAAAAGTCCTATCAAGCAGAAGAAATTCTGCTAACAGAAGACATGAAACGCGACCGACAACGCGCCATTAGTGATAAAGAGCGCGAAGCACGGGAGTATAATAACAAGGTGTTCGGCTATCAGGGACTACTTTTCGAGAAAAAAAAGGAGTTGATGAAAGCACCAACCGAACTAGTTCATCGAGCCCTTGAGAAAGTTTGCTTGCAAAAAAAGCTGGACTTTATTTTCGACAAAGCATCTGATTTTGTGATGTTATATACGAATCCCCGGCACGATTATTCGGACTATGTAATGGAAGAATTAGGTTTAGATATTAAACCAACGGCGACAAACAGTAATCCAACAAATAAAACAACCACAAAACCTAAGTAATACAAACAATCAATTCGAGATGAAGAAAAACCTCGTCATGGCGTTTGCAGCAGCCCTTCTAATGGGCGGTTTGAGCGCACAGGCACAAGCCCCGACTATAACGCCAGCTACGACCACCACAGCTGGTCCATTAAAGTTAGGCTATACGAACATTGATTACGTGCTATCGCAAACACCTGAAGCAAAAGATATTCAGAACCAGTTGACTATTCAGCGGACGCAGTCGGAAAACGAACTGAAGCGGATGCAGAAGGAACTGGAAGACAAATACGGTGCCTATGAAAAAGGAGCCGCTCAAATGTCGGACGTAATTAAGAAAGATCGTGAAACTGAGTTGCAGGGTCTGCAAGCCCGGATTCAGGAATTTGGTCGTACAGCAGAACAATCGCTGCAAACTAAATATCAGCAGTTAGTTAATCCGGTCGTTCAGAAAATTCAGAAGGCAATTGATGCTGTTGCCAAGGAAACCGGCTATCAGTATGTATTTAATCTGGACGCTGGCGCTAACACCATTCCTATTTTGTTGGTTGCTCCAGAAGAAAATAATATTACTGAGTTGGTGTTAAAGAAACTTGGTATTGATCCTTCTAAAATAACAACGGCAAAACCAGCATCAACCGGTGGCAGCACACCAGGAGCAAAACCAGCTCCTGCAACGGGCTCAGCAGCCGCACCAAAGAAAAACTAAGGTTTACAGTAAACTTAGTCTCATAAAAAAGTCGCGTCCTATCAATAGGACGCGACTTTTTTATGAGCCTACGGCTGAACTAGTTACTATTACTTTTTATCGGGAAAGTATAATTATTATTGGCAAGATGGTCTTGCTGGCTAAGAAAAATCTCAAAACAGGTTTATAATCCCTATTAGACGAAATCTTCGGCTTATTTTTACGTTTTCCAAAACAGACCACCTTTGAACGTCGCTATGAACCGAACTGCCGGTATAATGGCGTGGATGCTACTTGTTAGTACGCTTGGGAGCATCCATGCGCAGGACTCTAAATCACTACAACTACTCCTACCTACGCAAACCAACTGGAACGTTGTACCCGAAGGCGGTACCGTTCGATTTGATTTAAAAGCCACAGGATCTCCTACAGACACGCTAAGGTTTGCTTTTGGAGGTGATAAACAGGAAGGTATGCAGCTTGATTCGTTAGGCCATTTTAGCTGGACTCCCGGCTTTGATCTGGCCGATCGTATTCAAACTACGAAAAGCTATCCGGCCAGATTTGAGGTTCGAAACGGGCGTGGCCAAACGGCTTCACAGAGCATCGACTTTAAAGTGATGCACGTAAACCGACCGCCTATAATTGGTGAACTGCGCCCATTTTATGTAAGCTACCGAACGCAGAATACATATAAAATGGATTCTCAGGTGGTGCGTGACGACGATGGCGACCCAATTGTATTTATCCCCATTGCCGACCAGATGCCCGAAGGTAGCCAACTCTCATCGCAGGGCGAACTAACCTGGACGCTATCACTCAATCAATTCAATCGCTTGAAACAGTCACCTCAGTACATTGAGTTCTGGGTAGAAGATCAGCCTGCGAAAACGCGCACAAAAGGTCGATTGAAAGTAGAAGTCACCGCTATGGACTTACCGCCCGATATTGCCGTAATTCCGAAAGAAACGCATTACAAATTACGTGAAAACGCGACGGTTGACCTCAAGTTTTATCTTTCCGATCCTAATGGCGAAGATGACGTTGCAACATTTGGTTTCTTATCTGATAATCAGCAAATTCCAAAGACAGCATTAGTCAAAAATACAGACAATCAGTTCGAATTTATCTGGCAGCCAGGGTATGATTTCGTAAAAGATCCTTACGATTCATTAAATGTTCAAATAACGTTTTATGTGCTGGATAAAGCGCAGAATCGAGAAGAACGTCGGATTACGTTCACGATACTAAATACCGTTAACGAAGCTGAAAAGGATCGTTATTATTACAATCAATACCGGCAGGTACTCGTGCAGGCCTGGGGTTTGATCGAACAGTTAGGAGACAAGGAGGAACAACTTAAACATGACTACAAAAAGGCTAAAGGCGGTAAGCGTAACCGGTCTGTAGCCAATGCGTCCTTGGGTGCCGTAACGGGTGTAACGCCAGCCGTTACAGGGTCCAGCACCAGCCAGAGCGCTCAGAATAATGGGCGTCTTATTTCGGCTGTTGGCGGCACTGCCGTTCTGACGATGGGAACGCTTGAAGCCACGGAGGTTATTGGTAAGTCGATGAAAGATTTGCTTGATCGATACAATTACGTGCTTGGCAAGCGAAGCGAATTGCAAAATAAAGGCGACGTGTTTGCCCGCGAGTTTGCCCTGAAATCGACCCGGCGTAATGGCGAATTCGTTAAAAAGCTAGACGATTTCCGCAATTCAATGAGCTTAAGTGGCCTGGTGGCTCTGGAGTTAGATGCCAACTGGCAAAGCAAAAAGGAAGCTAATGATAAAGCTCTTAAGAAAACATTTAAGGACTTTACACTACTGGACGAAACACAATAGTGGGTCGTTATCCCGACGAAAGAATTCTGAAATGCTTTATTAAAAGGTCTTCACAATATAACCATGAAAGGGGCATATTGTGAAGACCTAACTTTATTCTGCATTATTGCTTAAGCAGGTTCAACATTCCTCCGCTCGTCGCAAGGATTATCAACTACATTACCTCAATCGAAAAAGCGGCTTCAAACACCTGCCCCGCTTCTACCACTTGAATCGCTTCTTTTTGTTGAATCGGTTTTGGTACCCCTTCGCTATCGGCACACCCTAGCCATGGTTCAATGCAAACAAAGGGCGCACCGGGCTTAGCCCATATTCCCAAATACGGAAATGCAGGATAGCTAACTGATAAAGCATGGTCATGTTTGTCACTTCGGATAGTTGCGCGCCGTGATGCCAGGTTTTTAAATACAAGTGCGTCCTGGTCGAACAGATGCTTTGTTAAGAGAAGACGATTTTCCAACGTCGCAACGGGCTTTGTTTCGCCGGTAAAATAACCCGATGACGAGAGCATGTGCGTTTCTAATGGCTCCGTTTGGTCAAACTCAATAAAGTACTCTTCATACGCTTCACCCGCATTAAACGGTACGGCAAAGGCAGGATGCGCCCCAACCGAGAAGAAAACAGCTTGTTCATCTTCATTCACCAGTCGGTAGGTAATCGTAAGTCGGGGACCGTCGAGTTCGTAAATAAGTTGAAACTCAAATTCGTATGGGAAATGTACCCGCGTTTCATCGTTCGACCGTAGCGAAAAAATGGCGTGAGTCGTTGTCGATTCGGTCGTTTCAAAAACAGACTGCCGGGCAAAACCATGACGGTCAATCGGGTACGTTTTTCCATCAATCAGCAGTTGATTGTTTAAACAACCCCCTACCACCGGGAAAAGATTAGGCGCATGCCAGCCCCAAACGGTAGGGTCGGCCTGCCAAAGGTGTTCAATAGCACTTGGTTTATGGAAAATTGACGTCAGTTCGGCTCCTTTGGGCCGGATGGAGACGCGGAGAAAGTCGTTTTCTAAAGTTGTCATATGGGTAAAAATAAGAAAAGCCGCCCAATATTGGGCGGCTTTTGCAAATTCTACAGCCATCGGGATTTTTGGCCAGATTAATTTATTTGGTTTAGAACCGGAAGTGAGAGAACGCCTTGTTGGCTTCGGCCATACGGTGCGTATCGTCCTTCTTTTTCACAGCCGCGCCTTCGCCTTTTGCGGCTGCGACGATTTCGGCTGCTAACCGGTCTACCATTGTTTTCTCACCTCGCGAACGAGCGAACCGGATAAGCCATTTCATGCCTACTGCAACCTTCCGGTCTGCCCGTACTTCGGTAGGTACCTGAAAGGTAGCTCCACCAACGCGACGGCTTTTTACTTCAACAGATGGCATGACGTTATTCAATGCCTTCTTCCACATATCCAGACCGCTTTCGCTGGTGCGCTTGGCAACCACATCGAGGGCGTCATAAAAGATGGAGTACGCAAGGCTTTTTTTACCTTCGTACATCAGGTTATTTACAAATTTGGTTACTAAGACCTCTTTGTATTTGGGGTCAGGTAATACGTAACGCTTGGGTGGCTTCGCCTTTCTCATGTTTGCTTCAGATTTTTGGTCTTACTCTGAACGTAGCTCCCTCTGTATGAGCATTCTAACGTCCAGTCTTGATTTAATTAATAATGTATAACGAGTAATGAATAATGGCTGACACAAACGTCATTGTACATTATACACTAATCATTTTTCACTTACTTTTTCTTTTTCGCTGGAGGTGCGCCTTTGCCACCTTTCACTGGAGCCTGACCTGGTTTTGGACGTTTGGCACCATATTTAGAACGGCTTTGCAGACGGCCACTTACGCCAGCTGTATCCAAAGCGCCCCGAACGATGTGATAACGAACACCCGGAAGATCTTTTACCCGGCCACCGCGAATCAGCACAATTGAGTGCTCCTGCAAGTTGTGACCTTCACCTGGAATATAGGCGTTTACTTCTTTTTGGTTCGTTAAACGAACCCGGGCTACTTTCCGAAGAGCCGAGTTAGGCTTCTTCGGCGTCGTTGTGTACACACGCGTACACACGCCCCGGCGTTGTGGGCAAGAGTCCAAAGCTGGCGACTTCGACTTGTCGATCAGCTTTTCGCGGCCCTTGCGCACTAGTTGTTGTATAGTAGGCATTCTAAAATTAGTTTACGAAAAAACAGTCTTCCCGAATTTTGAGGTGCAAAGATACGGAAAACTGTTTGAAAGGCAAAGTAGAAATTTTCAGAATATATCTGAAAATCATATCGTAACATGTTAAAAAGGTGCAAAAGCGTTAGCTGGCCAGCTAATGCTTTTGCACCTTTTCTATTTCTTCTTGCGCTACGCTTGCCCTACAGGCCCGCCAAAGCCGCCCCCGGCTGGAAACCGGAACTCATTTGGCTCGTTGATACCCCCGTAGGCTTCTTCAAAGCGGCTAATATTTTCCCGTAAAGCTTCCAATAATCGCTTGGCGTGTTCGGGTGTCAGAATAATACGAGCTTTTACTTTGGCTTTAGGAACGCCCGGCATCAGACGAATAAAATCCAGAATGAACTCACTATTTGAGTGAGCAATCATTGCCAGATTGGCGTAAACACCCTCGGCAATATCTTCGCTTAATTCGACGTCAATGGCCCCTTCGGGGTTTGGTGGTTGAGGATTCATTCTAAAAAATAGTTATCAATCGCTGATTAATCTCAAAACGACAATGGCTCATTTAATAAATCGGACCGTTAATGGATAGCGATAATATTCCCCATTATTGGCTTTTATGGCGGCAATAATAGTGAAAACAAGCCAGACTATACCGACAACAAAGAGCAGAAATATGCCAATTACGAGAATCATCAATAGGAACGATAGCGCGAAAGCAATCGCTATTGTAATTTGAAAATTAACCGCTTCTTTACCATGATAATCGACGAACGCTGATTTTTCTTTTTGAATCTGCCAGATAGCCAGCGGGGCTACGACACTACCAATCAATACAAATGAGCCCGGTATCGCACTCAGATGAGCAAGCATAGCCCACATACGGGCATCCGAGTCAGTGAGCGGTATAGGAGTAGGCAATAAAGGTGGCTGGTTTTCCATGATATAAAAGAGTTCTTTGCGTAGGTAAGTTGGCGTAAAATTTTGATAGAGACAACGTTAGGCTTTAGAAATTGACAGAGAGAAATGGAAAATCTGCTAAACATAATTCAAGCGATTCAACCTTTGTCCAATGAATTACAAGACACATTGGTACAGATGCTTCGGCGCGATACGTTCCCACGGAAGCACTGGATACTCCAACCCGATCAAGTTTCAGATCGACTATATTTTGTTGAAAAGGGTGTAGTAAGGGGATATTACCTCAAAAATGGGAGAGAAGTAACGTCATGGTTTATGCGGGAAGGTGATTTTCTGATTTCAATTGTCAGTTTTTATACCCGTCAACCTGCGCATGAGTACATGGAGCTACTGGAAGAAAGTACTCTCTTGTCCATAACGTACACACAATTGCAACAACTTTATCGCGATTTTCCTGAATTCAATATAGTCGGGCGGCTATTAACCGAGAAGTATTATGTTATGAGTGAACTTCGTACACAAAACTTACGAATGCAGACCGCTTTAGAACGATATCAGCAGCTTCTCACTGATTTCCCTGATATCTTCGGCCGTGTTCCACTTAAATACATCGCATCTCATTTGGGCATTTCGCCTGAAACGCTAAGTCGATTACGTGGGCAACGAAATTGATATCCGTCAATGTTTAGGCGAAATCAAGTTGGTTCCTTTAGGGTATTATTTCACATAAACCCTGCGCCCATGCTGCCTATTATTTTTGGAGTTTTTGCACTTTGCTTTATTCTCGAACGAATTATTCCCGGCTGGAAACTACCCGCTGTACCCACTTGGACGATTCGGGTGCTGGCCATTAATTTCCTACAACTGATTGTGGTCGTAGTAGCCGGATTTACATGGGAGAAATGGCTGTCTGCTTATTCGGTTTTCCATCTTTCCAGTTATGTTGGTAATGTAGCAGGCGGAATTATTGCTTATGTAATCGCTACGTTTATTTTCTACTGGTGGCATCGCTGGCGGCACACAATCGATTTTCTGTGGACGCATTTTCATCAAATCCATCATAGCCCGCAGCGGCTGGAAGTCATTACATCCTTCTACAAGCACCCGCTCGAAATGACCGTTAACTCTATCATCGGTAGCTTATTGGTTTATACATTTCTCGGCTTGAGTGCCGAAGCTGGTGCGATTTATACACTCTGTACCGCTTTAGGAGAGTTTTTTTATCACACTAATGTGAAAACGCCCCAGTGGGTTGGCTATATTTTCCAGCGCCCGGAGATGCATCGAATTCATCACGAGTACGAAAAGCACACCCATAATTACGGCGACATTGTCTGGTGGGATATGCTGTTTGGCACGTATCGAAATCCCAGAGAGTTTCGGTCAACTTGTGGATTCGATAATGAAAAAGAACAGCGGCTGGGTGATATGCTCCGATTCCGGGATGTCCACCGAGAATAAACAAAGCACCCCTTACTAGGCGCCTTTGTCATAAACCAATTGATCTACTTAGTGGTCGGCCTCGGACTGGCTTCGCTGGAAGCTGACTCCTTCAGCAATTGATCCATATCAGCGTTGAATTCCTTTACAAACTCTTCGTAGTACTGGCCTGTTGCCGGTCCTGAATAACCCGTGTGCACTTTGGATACTTCCCCATTGCGCTTAACATAGATCGTTGTTGGATAAACAGACATCTCGCTCAATGCCGGTAATACGGCCGACGCGTGTTTTGGCTCGGCAATACCCGCAAATAGCATATCATAGTCTATTTGATAGCGCTTCTTCACCGTTTCGAGTCGGGCTTTCGCAAAAACTGGGTCATTCTTAGCCTCAAAGGCTAACCCAATAATTTCGACACCCCGCTTTTTATTGGCTTTGTACCAGGGAGACAGGAAAGCAGCCTCGTCCATGCAGTTATGGCACCAGCTTCCCAACGTCGTAACAATAACAACCTTGCCCTTGTATTTGGGATCACTCAACGAAATCTGTTTACCCGTGAAGGCATCAGGAAAAGTGAAGGTTAAAGGAATACCATCTTTCATTTTTGTCAGGCCATAGGCATCCGGCAACAAAGCCTTTGCATTCCGGATACCCTTGAGCGAACGCACTCGCTGACTATTAACAAAGTCGCCCGCCAGTTCGTTGCCGCTGATTTTTCCTGTAAACAATAGCGGATTGGAGCCGTCAAAAGCAGACAAGGAAAATTCATCGCCCTGTACAGAACCTTCATAAAAACGAAGATCGCCACCCGTGCTAAGGAATGTACCCGTCAGTTTACTGCCATGCTGATCAAATACACCTATTAATTTAACTTTCTCATCAATAACAATATCCCATTTCCCATGCATACTAACACTGGCCGTGGTGGGTTGCTCAACAAATCGGTACCGCTTTCCATACTCAGCCCGAAAAGGAATATCTGCTCTGGATGCGGGGGAGTCAAGATTTTTAAATACGCCTGATAGCGTTTTAGCATCCTCAATTTTTGCCGCCAGTACCGTATTGTACACATCGACAGGTATAAAAATTGAGTCGCCACGCTGTGTAACATTGGTCAATTCAAACCGTTCGGCCCCGTTAATTAAGTAAGCCGTCTTGCCTGCCAGTTCAAAATTAAATGGAGCCATATGTCCGGCGGCCAGCGTAAATATACCTCGCCACACACCGTCCTGGGGCTTTGTCTGTGCCTTCGCTACAAACCCCATAAGTAGTAAACCACCGATTCTCAAAAGTTCTTTATAAGTCATCCTGGTTTATACTTATGGGGTTTGTACCTGGTATTTATTCCGAAAAAGTTTGCGAAGGGAAACTAAGCCAATTCCACAACACAATCTTCCTGTTCCACCACTGTACCTTCTTTCAATACAACTTTAGTAACCTTGCCCTCTTTTGTAGCGGCTACAATACTCTCCATTTTCATGGCTTCGATGACGAACAACGGTTGATTTTTCTTAACAGCATCGCCTTCTTTCACCATGATGCGCGTCAATCGCCCCTGCAAAGGAGAGCCGACATCACCCGCTTTGGTCGCTTTAGCATTCATCTGCTTCTCAACTTTCGAAGCCCGATCGCGAACCTGAACCTGACGGCTCTGGCCGTTGAGTTCAAACGTAATGGTCCGCATACCAAACTCATTCGCTTCTGACTTAAACAGCAACCGAACAAGGATATTTTTACCCTCTTCTATGTTGATTAAAATCTCTTCGTTTTCTTTCAAGCCATAGAAAAACGCAGGTGTCGGAATAATACTGACGTTGCCGTACTGCTCATTCGCTTTGTAATATTCATCGTACACTTTCGGGTACATCTGGTACGATAAGTAATCAACGAAGCCATCACTAAGGGGATATTTCTCCTGAAAGATTTTAAAATCAGCATCGAAGTCGATTGGCTTCAAGTGCTCATTCGGACGACCCGTAATCGGCTCTTCTCCTTTGAGAACAACCCGCTGAATGTCTTCTGGAAAACCGCCAACGGGTTGACCCAGAATGCCTTTCATCAGGTCTTTCACCGATTCCGGAAATGACAGCGATTCACCCCGTGTCAGTACATCGTTAGCCGTGAGGTTATTGGCGGTCATGAAAATAGCCATGTCGCCAACCACTTTCGACGAAGGCGTCACTTTCACGATGTCGCCAAATAGCTGGTTAGCCACCGAATAATTCTTTTTCAGCGTCTCAAACTTATCGCCAAGACCGGTGGCAATGGCCTGCGGTTTCAGGTTGGAATACTGGCCACCCGGAATCTCGTTTTCGTACACCTCGGCACTGCCCGCCTTCATACCCGACTCAAATGGGTAATAATATTCCCGAACATCTTCCCAATAGTTGGAGTAAGCATTCAGCGACGGCAGGTTCATTTCGCACTCGCGCTCGTGTCCCTGCATCATGGCAACGACAGAGTTGAAATTTGGCTGTGATGTCAGGCCAGACAAAGCCCCAAGCGCACAATCTACAATATCAACACCCGCATCAATCGATTTTAGGTACGTAGCCGCCTGAATACCAGCCGTGTCGTGCGTATGCAAGTGAATTGGGATACTCACAGCTTTCTTCAGTTCACGCACCAATACTTCGGCAGACAATGGCTTCAGTAAGCCAGCCATATCTTTAATGGCCAGAAAATGAGCACCTTCGTCTTCCAGTTGACGCGCCATATCCAGGTAATACTGAAGTGTGTATTTTTTTTGCGTTGGCGATAATATATCTCCTGTATAGCAAATAGACGCTTCGCAGAGAGCATCTGTCCGTTCGCGCACGGCCCGGATGCTTACTTTCATGGCTTCGACCCAGTTGAGCGAATCGAAAATACGGAAAACATCAATGCCTGTTTCCCACGATTTCTCGACGAATTTTTCAATTAAATTATCGGGGTAGGCCGAATAGCCAACCGCGTTAGACCCGCGAAACAGCATTTGCAGAAGCATATTCGGCATCGCTTCCCGTAGTGCCGCCAGCCGTTTCCAGGGACTTTCGTAGAGGAATCGCATGGCCACGTCGAAGGTTGCACCACCCCAAACTTCCATTGAAAACAGTTCCGGGTGATTTTTGGCAAAGCCCTCGGCTACTTTCTGTAAGTCCTGCGTTCGAACACGCGTTGCCAGCAATGACTGGTGACCATCGCGGAACGTTGTATCGGTATACAGTACACTTTTCTGGTCGAGTACCCATTGCGCGAATTTCTCACGGCCCAACTCTTTCAGTCGGTCGCGGTTACCCGCCGGATAGTCGCTATACGTGTCGAATGAGGGTACGACGGGCGTGCGAAATATCTTGCTATCGTCTTTCTTTTTGACTTCCGGATTCCCATTCACGATTACCTCGGCGAGGTAATTGAGTACCCGCGTCGAGCGATCCTGCGGCTTGCGGAAATTAAATAGTTCGGGATGGGTTTCAATAAACGATACCCGTGCTTCGCCCCGTTGAAAGACAGGGTGACTTATTACGTTTAGCAGGAAGCCGATGTTGGTTTTAACGCCCCGAATACGAAACTCCAATAATGCCCGTGTCAGGCGTTGGGTGGCTCCTTTGAGCGTACGCCCCCGCGCCGAGACCTTTACAATCATCGAGTCGAAATAGGGCGAGATTTTCATACCCGCGTAACTGCTGCCCTCATCGAGCCGGATACCGAACCCGGCTGCGTTGCGGTAAGCGGTAATGGTGCCAAAGTCGGGTTTGAAGCCGTTAGCTGGGTCTTCGGTGGTTATGCGGCACTGGATGGCGTAGCCATTAAGGGGAACGTCGTCCTGGTGGTTTATGTAAATACCATTGTCGGACAGTTGGTAGCCCATCGCAATCAGAATCTGCGTTCTAACGATGTCGATGCCGGTTACTTCCTCTGTAATTGTGTGCTCAACCTGAATCCGGGGATTGACCTCAATGAAGAAAATATCCTCGTTTTGATCGACCAAAAATTCGACGGTTCCGGCATTGGAATAGTTTACCGCCCGGCCCAATTGAAGGGCATAGGCATAGAGTTTATCTTTGGTATCCTGTCGCAATCCGAACGACGGAGCGACTTCAACAACCTTCTGAAACCGCCGTTGTACCGAGCAATCGCGTTCATACAGGTGAACGATATTACCGTGCTGATCACCAAGCAATTGAACCTCGATATGCTTGGGATTTTCGATGAATTTCTCCAGAAAAATCGTATCGTCGCCAAATGCATTACGAGCTTCGTTCTTGGCTTCAGCAAACGCCTTTTCAAATTCTTCGGCCTGCCGCACCACCCGCATGCCACGCCCACCACCACCCGCAGCCGCTTTCACCATAATCGGAAAACCAATCCGGTGGGCTTCCGTCAGGGCAAATTCGGGGGTCATATTTTCTTCCCTCGAATCAGGGATAAGGGGCACACCCGCTTTAGTAGCAAGGTTTTTGGCTCGCACCTTATCGCCCAGCGCATCCATTGCTTCTGGTGATGGACCAATGAAAATAATGTTTTCGTCACGACACCGACGTGCCAATTTTACATTTTCCGACAGAAAACCATAGCCGGGGTGAATAGCGTCGATCTTGTGGCGCTTGGCCAGAAGAATAATACCTTCAACGTCCAGATACGGTTTTAATGCATCCTCATCCCGACCAATCTGGTAGGCTTCGTCAGCCTTATAGCGATGAAGTGAATAGCGATCTTCATAGGTGTAAACGGCAACGGTGGTGATGCCTAACTCGGTCGCGGCCCGCATGATACGGATAGCAATTTCGCCCCGGTTGGCGACAAGCAAACGATTAATAGGTCGGATGTACTCTTTCATGATTTTCAACAAAAGCAGCTTCAGGCTATAAGAGTGCCAAATAACATAGCAAGATTGTTGAAAATTCTGAAATAATTGTCCTGTACCGTAGATTCATTGGAAAAAACAGGTTTCTCGGGGAATACTACAGAAATCTTTGATGTCTGTAGATTGAGGATCTTTCAACGTATATTTTTGCGTTATTTGTAGAGACTAAAGGTTGAAGAAAATGAACTTTGAAAAATATGCAGAACTACTGAGGAAACGGAATTATCCAACTCAAGATTTTCATATCATCGAAAACGAAGAAGGCCGTAAACTACTTAATTACTCTTTTTTAGGTAGGGATCTCATCTTGTCTCAAAAAGCCATCTTAGAATTAATTATATTACTAAAAGATAAAATTAAGACTGAGAATTTTGAGGCAAATACTATTGAACTTAGTCTCTTCTCATCTTTTGTAATGTTTTATTGCAAACTATTTAATAGTACTTCCTCTGGAAGAATTAAGTTGAAACCCAAAGACCTTTATAAATTTCAAAAGCAGATAGAAATCCATGATGAAATCAAAAGATATAGAGATTCATTTGTAGCTCATTCTGGGGATTATGATGAGGAATTAGCAGCATGTGTACTCGTTAAAGAAAACAATAAAATATACTTAGACACACCTATAGCCTTTTTAAGCATACCCAATTTTGACAGATTGGAAGAATATAAAGAACACCTAAATATTGTTAGTCAATGGATAGGGACAAAATCAAAAAATGCATCTGAATTAGTATGGAAAAGTCTAGGATTTAGTACCGATGGTGGAAAGTTTGAAACTTTTTTTTGAGTAAATAATACAAACTATGCAATTAACTGCCGTTTACCTCAAAGTGCCCGAAGGCTATGTTGGCTTCGTGGAGGAATTACCTGGTGCGAATACACAGGGCGAAACGCTGGAAGAAGCCCGAATTAACTTACAGGAAGCTGTGCAGTTAGTTTTGGAAGCCAATCGAATCTTAGCCGAAGAAACACTTGTCGGTCAAGACTTTATTCGGGAACAATTGCCGCTTGCCGCCTAATGAAGCGCCTTGATCTAATTCGACATTTAGAAAAGCAAGGTTGCGAATTGCTTCGTGAAGGCGGTAGTCATACACTATATGTAAACCGGGCTACACAACCATCATCAGCAGTACCACGTCATCAAGAAATCAACGACTTTCTAGCCCGCAAGATTTGTAGAGATTTACAAATTCTGGAATTGTAAAGCTGGATCTGTTTTTATTTCTTAATTAAGCCTGATCGCTAGTTATATCAAGTCAAAAAAACGAAAAGTCGTCTTCTTTTTCAACTCGATATGTTTTTAACCAATGCTTTAGCTGGCTCATGTCGGCAAGCACTTTCACATCAGATTTCAGTTGTTTTACATCTCGTTTTAGTTGGGCAATGTCGCTGTTGAGGCTGAACTCCAGCGCGAAACGGGAACTAACGGCAAAGGCAGGTTTGCCCATCATAGCTGCCAATTCATTTTGCAGGGTAAAAAATTCGTCGTCTAACTCTTGCGCCTGTTGTTTCAAAATCTTGTTGTAGTATTTGAGCTGGTCTTCGGCGAGAGTTTCCAGGTGAGCCTGATCGATGCGCTCAAATTCCAGTTGCAACTGGAATAAGGCGAGTAAATCGCTTTTTTCGTAGGCGGCCGTTACGCGGTGCATGATTTCAGTTTTACGCACTTTTTCGGCCTCATCGGGTTCACGGTCGGGGTGAAACGCTTTCACCAGATCCATGTAGACTGTCCGAACGGCTTTTGTACTATTCCGCTCCTCGGCCTGTTTTTTAGCTTCGCGTTCCTGTTGTTTGGCCGATTTAGGTTTACTGGCGCGTTGCTGCTGCCGCTGGGCTTCGGCGGCTTCCTGGCGAGCCATTTGTTCCTGCATATAGGCGGCCATTTTTTGCGGGTCGCTGAGATCAGCCTCTTCATCGAACTCGATACCAAACATGGCATTCATCATCTCCTTCGTGAGGTCTGCCGTTTGCTTATCAGCCGCATTGTTGGCTGTGTCGAAACCAGTCGTGTCGTATTTATCGTAGACAGGTTTTAGGCTGTCAATCCCATGTTCTGAAATCAGATCGAAGGCTATATTCCGAATTAAATCGACCAGTTTTTTCTTTTCCGTTTTAGTGTAGTCACTGCTTTCATAAGCACGGTCAAACAGGCGCACCAGATCGGCCCGAAACTGGCTGTATTGCTCAACTAAAGGCCGGTAATCGGTTTGCACTCGTCGCCGAATATATTCATCTGCTTCTCGCAACTCGCGAAGATCGGCGCTCAGTTTTTCAATTTTATTAGTCAGGCGGTTGAATTCTTTCTGCGATTTGGAAAGAACTACTTTGTCTTTATCAGTGCCAATTCTAACAATATGATGCTGATTCTGTTGAGGCATACGTGCTTGATTACGTTGATAAACAAAGATACTACCGAAGCAATCAATAGTCGAAAGTTTGGGTAGCGGTGAGCGAACGACGTACTTAGCGCTCTGTTTCGTGTTTACTCATAAAATGATTGCAAACTTAATACGCCGGATCACTGGTCTGGACTCCCATCATCGGTTACTGATTGGCCTGATTGTAGCAATACTTGCTTATTTCGTTGTACCGGCAAGTGCCAGTCTATCAGCCCGTTTTACTATCGTTTGGGTATCCTTTGCAATCACAATACTATCCCTGATGTGGCTGACTATTATTCTTGTTCACCCCCGCGATTTGCCAAAACTTTCGCGGCTTCAGGATTCGAGCCGAACGCTAATTTTGGTGTTTGTGGTCGTAGCGGCTGTAGCCAGTTTATTTGCTGTGATTGACCTGGTGAATGATAAGTCCCAAACGCAATATGTCGGCCTGGCTATTGGGGCTATTGCCAGCTCCTGGATTTTGGTTCATACGGTTTTCACTCTCCGGTACGCTCACCTGTATTATGGCAATGATATCAAGCAAAAAAAACCGCCCGGTGGGTTAGATTTTCCGAACGAACCTGAGCCCGATTACCTGGACTTTGCGTATTTCTCCTTTGTGATCGGCATGACCAGTCAGGTATCTGACGTGGCAATTGGTGCAAAAACCATGCGCCGAACAGCCTTGGCACATGGAGTATTATCGTTTGGATTCAATGCTATTATCATCGCCCTAACCGTTGGCGGGCTGGCGTAGGGCTTAATCGGAACGTCGTTCGCCCGATCGGCCTTGTTTCTTCGTTTGTTCCTTGGATTGCTCTTTTTCGTAGGCGTCGCGCTGTAGTTTGTCGGAAAGCAGATTGCGGTATAAACCGTTCAATACGTAGATATCGTCAACCTCGTCGATTAACCGGTGGAGGTGTTCGCGAACTTGGGTAATATTCATTCAGTCGTACCGTCGAAACGGGTTTCTTGTTGAGTTAGTAAAGCTAGTTAGCTAACAAATTTCTATGCTTTTTGGCTCAATGAAAAAAGAAATATCCCAGTGCTATGCCGGCAATGATGCCCATTAAATCAGCAAACAGGCCGAATGGAATGGCGTATCGTGAATTACGAATACCCACCGACCCAAAGTATAAGGCCACAATGTAAAATGTGGTGTCGGCCGCGCCCTGAAACATACACGCCAAACGCCCTACGAACGAATCAGGGCCGAACTGTTTCATAGCGTCAATCATTAAAGCCCGCGACCCAGAACCACTCAATGGCCGCATCAGCGCTACCGGCAAAGCATCGGTAAATTCGGTGTTCAGGCCCGTTAAGCTAAATACGTATTTAAACCCGTCGATCATGTAATCCATAGCGCCCGAATTTCGGAACGCGCTGATAGCTACCAACATACCGACCAGATAAGGAATAATGCGGACGGAGGTTTCAAACCCGCCTTTTGCTCCTTCAATGAACGCATCGAAAATGTCTACCTTTTTGCGCATGGCTCCCAACAAAAACGACACGACAATTAACATCAGAATGAGGTTGCCCGTTACTTTTGAGATGACCTCAATTTCTTCTTTTGTCTTGGTCGACAGGAACCATAATATTAGGCCGATTACGCTCGTAACGCCACCCAGCCAGCCCAATACCGTGCTGTTCATTAGGTTGATACGCTGCTTTATGGCGACCGCAATCATACTCACAACTGTAGCCACATACGTAGCAATCAGGCACGGAATGAAAATGTCTGAGGGGTCTTTGGCGCCCAGAATTGCCCGTTGTGCCATAACACTCAGTGGAATAATTGTCAGACCCGACGTGTGCAATACCAGAAACATAATCTGGGCGTTTGAGGCCGTTTCCTTCGTCGGATTTAGTTCCTGCAAACTCGCCATTGCCTTCAGGCCAAACGGTGTGGCAGCATTATCTAACCCCAACATATTGGCTGAAAAATTCATGATCATCTGGCCGTTAGCCGGGTGATCTTTCGGTACTTCCGGAAACAGTTTATGAAAAAATGGACTTATAATTCGGGCCAGAAAATTGATGGCTCCCGCTTTTTCGCCGATGTTGAGCAATCCCAAAAAAAAACGTCATTACGCCCGCCAGCGGTAAGGCAATGTCCATGACGGCCACTTTCGATGAATCGAATAAGCCCTCAACAATGATCTTGAAAATTTCGGTATCACCCAGAAAAATTAGTTTAACCAAGGCAACCAGAAAGGCAACAATAAAGAAAGCAACCCAAATATAGTTTAGTGCCATTTTTTAGTGGTTGGTGGTCGTAATCAACGGTTAGTTGGTAGTTTCGCCATCAATATTCATCATTTGGTCATCAATAAGCAAAATATCATGCGCTTCTTCGTCCTCCTGTTATTCGCTCTTTCACCCTTTAGCGGCTCAATTTCCCGCTCGTTCGCCCAGCCTAAAGTGGAACAAGCCATGATAAAACAAGGGCTTGTTGATGTGCATAAAGTAGACCCGACCATTCTGGTTGACCTCAAATATTCGACTACCGACAATTTCGTTGGCAAAGACGTTTATGGCGATCTTACGCGGGCTTACATGCAACCGATGGCTGCCGAAAAACTCGCGAAGGCCAGTAAATACCTACAAGCGCATCACCCCAATCTTCGATTGCTGGTATATGATGCCGCCCGCCCCCGCTCGGCCCAGTGGAACCTTTGGAATGCGCTGCCCGATTTACCCGAAAATGAACGCCAGAAATACGTAGCTGACCCACGCAAAGGATCGATTCACAATTACGGCTGTGCTGTCGATTTAACCGTTGCCACGAAAGATGCGGACCCGCTGGACATGGGAACCAAATACGATTTCTTTGGCGAATTGGCGTATCCATCCCGGGAAGATGAACTCCTCAAATCAGGCAAATTAACACAACAGCAACTGGACAATCGCCAGATTTTGCGCACGGCCATGCGGCAGGCTGGTTTCAGTTCTATTGAGTTCGAGTGGTGGCATTTCAACGCACTATCGCGGGAGAAAGCGAAAATGGTTTTTCGGATTGTGGATTAAATTTATCTTTAGAAAACAGGCGTGTCCGTTTTTAAGATCAGTAGTTAATGTATGTACATTCCTGATTCGAGCACTATAGTCTCAATACTCATTATTTCCACCCTTGCAATTGGTCAGGCTTTTGCACAGCCAGCCATTTCCCAAGTTTCTGTTTCGAGTGCATTGCTGAGAAAACACGTTTTCATGTTAGCTTCCGATAGTTTAGGAGGGCGTGAAACCGGCACCGCCGAACAGCTGAAAGCGACTTTTTATTGTACAAGCTTATTCAGGAAAAGTCATTTAGGCACTGTGTTTCAGATTGATTCTACCCACCGATCTTTTCGCCAACAGTATTCTTTTACGGCCTCGGAGGTTGCTAACTTTGGTTCTGTACGCTCGTACAGTTCCACCCCATACACGTATAAACGTTACGAACTGACGGACACACCACTTACTGCTAAAGACAGTAGCCATGTGTTATTTGGTGATAATGTGGCAGGCGTACTCATTGGCACCGATTTGAAACAGGAAGTGGTCGTTGTATCGGCTCATTACGATCATTTAGGGCGCACCAAAGGCCGAATTTTTCACGGAGCCGATGATAATGCCTCAGGCACCGCTACGGTTCTGAGCCTGGCAGCGGTATTCGACAGTTTGGCCCAACAAGGCATCAGACCCCGCCGAAGTATTTTATTCGTCCTTTTTTCGGGGGAAGAAGAAGGGCTGCTCGGGTCGCGGTATTTTGTACAGCATAGCCCTGTTCCGTTGAATCAACTCGTGTGTGATCTAAATGTGGATATGGTGGGCCGGGTGGATGACGCGCATCGAAAGAAACCCAATTACTGCTACCTGATTACAGGAAAACAGGGCATAGAGCTTCAACAAACTGCCGAGATAGCGAATAAACAGTCGGTTAACTTGGCCATAAATCAGGGCGGGTATGATACGCAGAACGATCCAAATCAATACTTCCTTCGTTCCGACCATGTCAACTTTGCCAAATATGGTATCCCCGCTCTCTTTTTCACCAACGGAGAACATCCCGATTATCATCAGCCTTCCGACACTGCCGACAAAATAGTGTTTGATGTGCTACAGAAGCGCGCAACATTAGTCTTCCAAACAGCCTGGAGCGTAGCTAATTCCGATTAATAAGATCAAACGAAAATCGTCCAATGCTCCGCAATTTTGCCGTTTTCAAACTGAACTAAGGCAACAATGCAGCGGGTTGTCGTCCTGACTAATCCCGAAGGGATGATAAGATTATAGAAAAGTAGACATGAACTGCTTCGTTGAACCCTGAAAGGGTGAAATAATTTCACCCTTTCAGGGTTCAACGAAAGATTAGGGACAGATTTTTGCTACAATCATAACACGCCTTAAGCGTTGAAAAGTGAAACCAAACAGCCTTAAGCTTACTTCTCATTGCGGCCTAAGAAAAGCATTTCGACTCAAAATATTAGATTGTCAATCAGTCTAACCTTGCCTAAATGGGCTGCCAGACAAATGGCCGTTCGCCCCGGAGCTAACACTTCATTAGCCAGTTGGAGTGTATCGGCATTAACGACTTCGACGTACTCTAATCGAAAATTGGGATTACTGGCAAAAAAGCCGGTTACAGCCGCTTTAGCTTGCGTACTACTGTGTCCCTCAGTTATTAACTCGTGGGCCAACGTTAGAGCCTCGAACAGCGCAACAGCTTGCGCCCGCTCGTCAGGACTGAGATTCCGGTTGCGTGACGACATGGCCAGGCCATCGGCTTCCCGTATTATTGGGCAGCGAATCAATTCGACCGGAAAACTCAGGTCGCGTATAAGTCGCCGAATGACCGCTACCTGCTGTAAGTCTTTTTGTCCAAAGTACGCCCGATTAGCTTGCACGATGTTAAACAGTTTGGCGACGACAATGCCAACGCCATTGAAATGTCCCGGCCGAAAAGCCCCTTCCATTATGGTTTCTAACTCGCCGAAGTTCAATCGCAGCGTGGGTGGTTCGGGGTACATTTCCGAGACTGAAGGCGCAAAAACTACATTGCAACCGGCCGCTTCGAGTTTTTGGCAATCCTCTTCGAGCGTTCGTGGATAACGGGCCAGGTCATCGGGATTGTTGAACTGAGCCGGGTTAACGAAGATGCTGCTCACCACAACGTCATTCTCACGACGAGCTGTTTCGATAAGCGTTATGTGGCCTTCATGCAAGGCTCCCATCGTAGGCACCAGGCCGATGGTTTGTTCAGAACGAATTGAATTCAGGTATTGGCGAAGTGTAGCAATTGTTTCGAAGCGATACATAAAGGGCAATTCTTTTTTGGGGCTGCAATAATACGGGAATCGTATCTTTTTTGGATAAAATGTATTGAAATGCGGGAAAAAATTGCATAATTTTGTAAGTTTTTTAGTTCTCTCAGACAACACACGCTTCCCTAACTATGAGCAAATTACGTATCCTTTACGTTGCCAGCGAAATCAATCCTTTTCTAAAAACATCTGACGTCGCTGACTTTGTCCGCAAGTTGCCACAAGCCATGCAGGAGCGGGGGATGGAAATTAGGATTCTGGTACCGCGCTTTGGCCTCATCAACGAGCGCAAAAACCGGTTGCACGAAGTGGTACGATTGTCGGGAATCAATATTGCCGTTGGCGATGATGAAAAACCGTTGATTATTAAGGTTGCGTCGATCCCAACAGCTAAGTTACAGGTGTACTTTATTGATAATGAAGACTATTTTCAACGGAAATATGTTTTTCATGACAAGGAAAACCGATTCTACGACGACAACGACGAGCGGGCAATTTTCTTCTGCAAAGGTGTTTTGGAAACGGTTAAGAAACTAGGCTGGGCGCCTGACATTGTCCATTGCAATGACTGGATGACGGCCCTGATTCCACTGTATCTCAAAACGACTTATAAAAACGACCCCATGTTTAAGGACACGAAGTCAGTTTTTACGGTTTATAACAACTCGTTTGAGCACCGCTTTGAAGGCGACATCATCGAAAAAGCGCGCATGATGGACATTGACGATGAGATGTTAGCCGAATTGAAAACCGCTGATTTTGAAGGCTTTATTCGAATTGGCTCTACTTACGCTGACGCTGTCGTTCGCGCCGAAGAAGAAACGAGCGAAAGTCTAAATGCCATCTTAACTGATTTCTCTGAACATAAATTTGAAACCGTTGAAGATGAAGACGTAACCGACCGGTACTTCAATCTTTATACGCAGTTGGCAGGATAGATCATTTACATCGTCTTTCGGTGCGCATAAGATGTACAACGAAGGCGTTAGAGTAGACACAAACAAGCGACTCAACAAAAAGCCGGGGATTCCTGGCTTTTTGTCTTTATTTTACCCCGGAAATTAGGTTATATTTCCTTATCCGTCCCAACTGATAAACGCGCCGGTGGCCCGGTGTTCATTGCTTATGTGTGGTATTGTGGCTTATGTGGGGCACCGAGAAGCGTGTCCGTTGGTATTAAAAGGATTGAAACGTCTCGAATACCGAGGCTACGACAGTGCGGGCGTGGCCTTAATGCACGGCAACGAACTCAATATATATAAGAAAAAAGGCAAAGTTGTGGCCTTGGAGCAGGAATTATCCGGTAAAGAGCTTCATTCCACCATCGGCATGGGTCATACGCGTTGGGCCACTCACGGCGAGCCCAACGACGTAAATGCCCACCCGCACTACTCATTCCATCGGAAGCTGGCGATCATTCACAACGGCATTATTGAAAACTACGCGGCCATCAAGCAAGCATTGCTCAAAAAAGGCCACACTTTCAGTAGCGAAACCGACACGGAAGTATTAGGCCAGTTTATTGAAGACATCTGGGAAAACAACGGCGGCACACTGGAAGAAGCGGTGCGGCTGGCCTTGCAGGAAGTTGTGGGGGCCTACGCCATCGTGATCATGAACGAAACCGATCCAACGCAACTTATTGCGGCCCGCAAAGGCTCTCCGTTGGTCATTGGCGTTGGTGAGAACGAGTTTTTTCTGGCGTCGGATGCTACACCTATTGTTGAATATACCAAAGACGTAATCTATCTAAACGATTACGAAGTTGCTGTTATAAAAAACGGTGAGTTGACTGTTGTAACGCTCGATAATGCCACAACTACGCCTTACGTTCATAAAGTGGAACTGGAGTTGGAAGCGATCGAGAAAGGCGGCTTCGACCATTTCATGCTCAAGGAAATCTTTGAGCAACCCCGTTCCATTGCCGATTCCATGCGGGGCCGCGTCCGGGCCGACGAGGGCACGTTGCAACTTGGCGGTTTAAGCGATTACATGGACAAAATCGCCAAATCGAAACGAATTGTCATTATTGGTTGCGGCACTTCGTGGCACGCGGGACTGGTGGCCGAATATATTTTTGAGGAACTGGCCCGCATTCCGGTTGAGGTTGAATACGCATCGGAATTCCGGTACCGCAATCCAATCATTAAGGAAGGGGATATTGTGATCGCCATTTCACAATCGGGTGAAACCGCTGATACGCTGGCCGCTATTGAGCTGGCCAAGTCGAAAGGTGCACTGATTTTTGGGGTTTGTAATGTCGTTGGCTCATCTATTGCGCGGGCAACTCACGCGGGTGCATTCACCCACGCAGGGCCCGAAATTGGCGTTGCCAGTACGAAAGCATTTACAGCGCAAGTGACAGTGTTAACACTAATTGCGTTAACCGCAGCCAAGCGCAAAGGCACGATTTCGGATTCACTATTCCGGCAACTGCTGGCCGAACTGGAAAGCATTCCGGCCAAAGTAGAGCGGGTATTGCAAGCCGCCGATAAGATCAAGGAAATCGCGTACATTTTCACATACGCCCGCAACTTCATTTACCTTGGTCGGGGGCTTAACTTTCCTGTTGCGCTGGAAGGTGCTTTGAAGCTAAAAGAGATTTCATATATCCACGCAGAAGGCTACCCGGCCGCCGAGATGAAGCACGGTCCTATTGCCCTCATCGACGAAGATATGCCGGTGGTGGTCATTGCCACGAAAGATTCATCTTACGAAAAAGTCGTCTCGAATATTCAGGAAGTAAAAGCCCGCAAAGGACGCGTTATTGCCATTACCACCGAGGGAGACACGCACCTGCCCGGCATTGTCGATTTCACCATCGAAATCCCTAAAGTCCACGATATTCTTATGCCCTTGGTATCGGTCGTACCGCTGCAATTGCTGGCCTACTATATTGCCGTCATGCGCGGCCGTAACGTTGACCAGCCGAGGAATCTGGCGAAGTCAGTAACGGTAGAATAGGAACATCTCTTTCATAAATAAAGGCGCCATGAGGTTGAACCTTATGGCGCCTTTCGTATGCTGTTTATCCTAGCTTCTCCTTTCATTTATTACCAGCAGGCAGTTGATCATATACGCATTACGTAAGACGAAATTACGTATTGCTTACAACCTGCCGAACAAGTTTAGCTGTCAACCACAACCAGACCCATCGAAATTCTTGGCTTTACAATTTTGCCCCTTGAATTAATATAGATGCCTTAATTGATTGTTCTTTAAGGTGCAGAAACTTCTTACGTTCTTCGTCTTGTGTGAAATTTTTGAAATCTTGCTCCAGGTTAAACTTCACAAAGTGTATTTCGTAGGGCTTGTCAATATGATGTTCGATAAAAGAGTCATCTGTCGGCCTCACTCGCAGCAAAAGTTGTCCATTGTATTTTGCGATTAGTGGAATAGCAACGTCTTCGAATTGATGAAATACAGGCTCTTGACCTTCTTTGATGTAGATTAATTGAGTTATGTAAATCATTTTTTTAATGAGTTTCAATTTGCTGTTCATTTCGGGCAATGACCTATAAACATAGATGTGTCGTTGATTTTTCACATACTCGTTTAGTTGTATTTGGAGTAAAGCATTTTATAAGTAAATCCTACATAGTAGAAAGGCGTTTTGGGGGCATTTTCATCAAATAAAACGGACCGAAACGTCAACTGCAAAATCAAATAGCTAGACCCAAACTGGCTGTACAAATACTATTTCGCTCCCGGATGGTACGTTTTTTCGACGTGTTTCTGAACATCTTCGGGGTAGAACAAAACGTCTTTGAATTTGCCCTGGGTATAGAGTGGAGCCTGATCGGTGAAGTGGGTTGCGCCGGGTTTGCTGCTTTGGCCACCCGTTACCACTGAGCGGGCTTTTACGCGTTTGCCAAACTCGACAACGGCGACAAAGCTATTGCCCACACTGCCGTACCGTTTTTTGGTGCCGGGATAGGTTTTGGCCGCAAAAGCCCCCAGCGATCCCCAAGCCGATGAAGTGAAGCCAACAGGAAGGCTCGGCTTCTGGTCGTCGTAGGTTTCCTGAATTTTGCCCGTTAGTCGTTGGTAGCGATTGATATCGCCCCAGGGTGTTTTCCAGGTACCAAAGTCGCGCGTCAGGTCAGATATGACCTCGATCAGAGCCGTTACTTTTTCCTGCGGAGACGTGGTGCTAATGGTGAATTTTGTCAGCCCTAAATTATCAAATCGCTGGTCGCCAGCCGCACGGCTACGGGCCAGTTTCTGTATTTTTTCACCCCAAAAGATAGCCAGCGTCTGCCCTACCGACGTAACGCCATACGATTTATCCCAGTCTTTTAGAACCCGAATGGCTTCAGTCAAGTCTTTCGATTGGTTGACCGCATCACCAGAAACGGTTTGATAGGCGCTAAGTAACGCCGGGAGCAGTTCATCGAAAGCGGCTAGATGGGGATCATCGGCGGCAGCAATGAGTGTGTCGAGCGTGAATATGGATTTCTGACTGAGCACGCGAGCGGCATTAATGCCCCGGTAGTTTTGGGCATCGGGTGCCATATATGCCGGAAACTTGCTTTTATCGGGGCTGCTACTGCCTGAGACTGTAAATGGCGTAGCGTTACAGTTCTGAATCCAGCCGCTGGCCGGGTTGCGCACCTGCACAATCTCATCGACCGTGTGCAGACCTTTCCAGTCGGTTTCGGGATTACTGCCATCCACGGGCTGATCCCAATCGAATTTAGGATCTCGTTTGGGCATAAAGTTGCCGTGCCAGTAAGCAATCGTTCCGTTTTTATCGGCAAAAATGGTGTTGTTCGATGCATTTCCGTTGAGTTTCATCACCTCTTTAAAACTCGTATAATCGGTTGCCTTCGTGCGCAAATACGACTGTTCCAGCGCATTGAGGGGCGTATTCATCATGTCAATCGCAAGCCATTTTCCGTCTTTTTCGCCAGCAATGGGACCGTGTTGAGTGAAATACATGGTGAAGTCTTTGTACTGAATTCCGTTACCTGTTTTGTAAGGCAAGCGCACGTTTTGGGTGCGAACCGGCTTAAGGTCCTTTCCGTGTTTGTAATACAGGGCGTTTCCTTTTTTCTCAATGGTTTCCAAATACTCATCCATCGAGTCGGCATAACTGGTGGTATGCATCCAGCCACAGTTTTCATTGAAACCCTGATAGATAAAAAACTGCCCCCAGGTCACGGCTCCGTAGGTATTTAAACCCGCCTGACTAATCATATGCACCTCCGACCGGAAATAGAACGACGTATGCGGGTTAATCAGCAGGAGTGCGTTTTTGGTGGCACTTTTGGCCGGTGCAATGGCAAAGCCGTTGGAACCAATGGATTCACGTTCGTAATGGTCACCTTTGTCAATATAGGAGGTTGATTTACGCTGCTCGTAGAAGGCTTTCAGCCGCTCCGTGGAAACAACACTGATATTGCCGCCAATGCTGCCTTCGCTGAACATAAGGGGCATCCAGGGCCGAAATCGTTTCAGCAATCGGGGCGTAACGTTCGGATGCGTGTAGAGATAATAGTTGGTCCCATCGGCAAAAGCATCCAACAGCTGTTTCATCCATACCGGACTTTTTTTGTAAATAGCCATTGCCTGTGTGCTATCCATAAAGAGCCGCGCCCGCAAATCGTGGTAAAGAGCCGATTCGCCTTCTATTTCGGCTAATCGCCCGATCGACGTAATGTAATTTTCCTCAACGCGGTCAAAATCATCTTCGCACTGAGTGAATAATAACCCAAAAACAACATCAGCGTCGGTTTTACCGTAGATGTGAGGTACGCCCCACGTGTCTCTTGTAATGGTAACCTGTTTAGCTTGTTGTTGCCAACGGGCAATTTCTGCTTTATTAAATGGCTGGGCCTGTGCCGATAGGGTAATCAGCGTAGCGATCAGGCTTACAACTGAATAGATTAACTGTGATTTGAAGCGATTCATTGACGATAAATGTGATGTAGTAAAACCCAAACAGGCTGGCACTGGCCATCTGGGCGGCTATTTGATTCGTAATTAATTTACTTGGTCAACTCAACCAGACTGCGGCTGTTTGAGCCAAACTTCTTACTGGCCGAGAGCGGCAAACTGTTTTGGCGATACCCGATGGTGAGTTTGCTGTTCATATCCATACGTCAGCCGGATTAACGTTGGTTCATCAAACATACGTCCTAAAAACTGAATACCGGCGGGCAGATTGCCGGTTGTGTAACCCATTGGAATGGTGAAAGCGGGTTGACCTGTGGCGGGGGCAATTAACTGACTATTATCCCCTTTATAGCCTTTCGCATCGCCAACCTGAGCGGGTGGATAATTCCAGCTTGGGTAAATCAGGGCATCGACGTGCAGCCGATTCATTTCGGCTTCTATTACGTTGCGAAAGGCGATTCGGAGCGGGTCAGTAAAGGCATCGCCACACGGGATTTCGGGGTGATTGGCGCGGCCCGTATGGGTTTGCTGGTACGTCAGCCGGTCGCGCACGATATCCGAATAACCACCGACCCGGATAATATCGTCCAGCGTTTTCAGTGAATCCCGTTTGACAAACGTTCGGAGATAGGTTTCGATATCGGTTCTAAACTCGGCGCACCACTGATTGGCCCGCAACGAATCGAAATCAGGGATAGTAACGTCAACGATTTTCGCCCCTGATCGAGTCATGTCAGCAATGGCCCGGTCGAAAAGCTGTTTAATTTCCGGGTGAATATTCTTGTCGCTTACCTGCCGGAGTACACCAATTCGAGCCCCTTTTAAACCCTCCTTTCGTAAGAACTGTATGTAGTTTTTAGGGAGTTTACCCTGGCTGTTTTTTGTAATCGGATCGTTGGGGTCGTAGCCTGCCGTGACTTCGAGAAGGCGCACCGCATCTTCGACCGTTCGGCACATTGGCCCGCCAACATCATTGCGAGTATAGAGCGGGATAATACCGTATCGGCTTACCAGTCCCAACGACGTTCTGAAACCAGCCAGCGCGTTATGCGAGGATGGCCCCCGAATAGAATTTCCCGTGTCGGAACCCAACCCGACCGCGCCGAAGTTAGCCGCTACGGCTGCCGCTGTACCGCCACTTGATCCGGCTGGTACATACGCTAAATTGTAGGGATTCAGGGTTTCGCCCGCCATCGAACTTTGCGAATGCATGGGCGTAAAGGCCCATTCGGCCATGTTTGACTTGGCCAGAATAACAGCGCCCGCTTCACGCAGTTTCCGAACCTGCCACGCATCTTCGGTCGGAGCAAATCCTTTTAAGGCTATTGAGCCGCCAGTCGTTTGCAGTCCCTTTGTATTGAAGTTGTCTTTTACGATAACTGGAATACCGTGTAATGGACGCAGTTTGCCCGTTTTCTTAAACTCAGCATCCAGCATTTGGGCCGTAGCCAGTGCTTCTGGATTTACGAGAATAATTGAATTGAGTTTGGTCGGCTGATCGTAGGATTGGATGCGCTCAATGTAAGCCTTTACCAACTGTTCACTAGTCAGAGAACCCGCGCGAAAAGACCGATGAATATCACTGATGGTGGTTTCAACCAACTCGAACTTGCTGGCAGATGAAGTTTTTGATAGCGGCTGGGCGTAAGCAGATGCTAGCCAACCGGGACCGAGCACTAATAAAAAAGTGTAGACGTATAATGAAGTGAGAAGGCGTCCGGGTAGCAGCATACGGTATACAAGAGGGTGCAATCGTATGGTAAAAATAAGCTTTCTTGATAGGAATAAGTATAGAAGTAGCTAAGTAAGATTTATTTATATTGAGAATAGGGTAAATAGCGAAACAAAGAAATTTCGTGGTGATGGCGCGAACGAAGACGATCGCGCCATCATACGTTACTTTACACCAGCGTTTTTAAGTAATCATCCAAACTTACTGGGGCACGGCCCAGCAGTTGTTCCAGCGTTGAAGAAGGCACATTAAAATCGTTTTGTTTTATACCTTCGGCCATTCCGGAAAGGACCTTGGCCACTACCGGGGGAACATGTTTCGCCAGCTCAGTTTCGTAGGCGCTGTTCGGAATGTCGATGTATTCAACAGACATTTCATCCTTACTCAGACTCTTTGCCATATCGCTGAACGACCAGGCTGTTGGTGCGCCAATATCATACACTTTATTTTCGTGTCCTTCGCTGATAAGGGTGTTGGCTAAGGCTTCGGCAATGTCATTGCGTAGAACGAAACTGACTTTACCATCGCCAGCGGGGTAGTAAAGCTTACCCGATTGGGCAGCATCGCCAATAACCATTGGCAGCACATCCATGTAGAGATTATTACGGAAAATTGTGTACGTCAACCCAGACTCTACAAGTAGTTTTTCGGTGCGGAAATGGTCGATGGCGGGCGTGAATAGTGCCGTCAATGATGGATTCGGCGCACTCGTGTAGAAGATATGTTTAACACCAGCTTCCTTCGCGGCATTAATGACATTGCTGTGCTGACGAACCCGTTCGTCGCCCACTGCCGCACTGGAAACCAGTAATAACGTATCAACGTCGGCCAGACTTGCTGCGAATGATGCTTGATCGTCATAATCGCCCTGACGAACGACCACGCCTTTGTCAGCAAATGCAGTAACTTTTTTCGGGTCTCTGACAATGGCAACCAGTGATTCAGGCTTTGTGTTGGTAAGCAGAAATTCGAGCGTGGCTTTTCCTAAATGACCAGAAGCCCCCGTAATTGCGATCATAGTATGATTGTTTTTATAGTTCCTTAGTTACTAAAAGTAACTCAAAGGTATTTCGTAACTTTAGCAGACACAAGAGGGCATTTTTTGATACGTCAGGCACATGAACAGAACTATTGTTGATTATCAAGAAGATAGAGTGGCAGAAAAGTTACAGAAAATTTTAGGAGACGTTGATGATGAAGGCGGTACGTGTCCGATTCGCCATATTTTGGCCCGGTTCAGTGATAAATGGTCGACGTTGTCTATTTTTCATCTTGGTCATTCGGGCACTCTTCGTTTCAATGAATTAAAGAAACGAATTGATGGTATTTCTCAACGAATGCTTACCGTAACACTTCGCACATTGGAGAGAGATGGATTGGTGACACGCCAGATTTATGCCGAAATTCCACCGAGAGTCGAATATCAGTTGACCGATTTAGGGCGTAGTCTTCTAGTAGAAATTATTGAACTGGGCGATTGGGCCAGCAAACATAGTAATCAAATCATGGAAGCCAGAGAGCGATTTGATAAGCGTGAAGGTAGGGTCGTTGATTCGGTCTTGCTTAATTAGTCTGTACGACAGCGCGTACGTCGGCTCGGTTCGTTCGCGCTATGAATGAGAAAGTATAACCCGAATAAAAAACAGCGATTTATCCTTGATTATGTTTGTGTTAGGCCTTTTTAATCAGCGGGTTGTTGTGTATATTTACTACCCCAATTTACAACAAACAACCATACTAATGAGCCAGGTTTTGGGCTAAAAATCAGTACCCGGCAACTCAATTCGCATGAAGAAAGGACGCTCTAATCCGAATCAAATTCAAATTGATTTTCTGGCGGCTTTCCGCCAAATGCTCGTTAGCCTCGGCAGTTCTGAAAACCTGCCTGTCAACGAAAGTCTGTTTATGTGCATGACAGACCAATGGGAAAATACGCGTGCTATACCGGCTGATCTTTTATTTACGAAAAGCCCGATTGAAGCAATTGTTTTTCGACTACAAAAGACAGAAGCTGAAAGCGAAACAGAACGGCTTCGTTTTCCTAACGAACTCATTGCTGGGGAGATTCGTGGGGAGAAAGGGCTAACCGGTTTTTCGGCTAAATTCCGGGAACAGGGCTGGATTATTTTACCTGCCGAACTATCGGCCATGTATAAGAATTTGTTTCTGAATATCCTGGCGGCTTCCATTGGCCTTGAACATCTCTATCCGGTCCGTAAAGAATTGCTGGCCGAAGCCGAACGCGTGGCACTAGCGGCCATGTTACCCGAAGCCGAAGTGCGTAAGTTTTTCGGCTTACGGCTGTCTCGTTTTCCCGATAGCTTCCGTAGTGAAGTAGCCAATTATTTTAACCTGCCGTTTGATTATGTACTAAAGCGTGCTAATCATCTGGGCATGGTGTCAGAACAGGTCATTGAAGAAGCTCGTACGGTTACACAACCTTTACGCTCCACTGTGCTTCGTCGCCCACAAAGTAGCCGGGCTGCCTAAGTTAACTTAGGCATAAAGTTAGGCGTCAAAACGCATAGTACGCCGTTTAGATAATTTGCTTATCTAACCGGCTTACTATGCGTTTTGACGTCGTGCAAACTAGGTAAAGTAATCAATTTGGTTGTGTATCTACGATATTCAATCATATGGGAAAGCCATTTTCTGTAAACATTAAAGCGATACGCAATCAAATTAATTATACTATCCTGTAGGTTTTACTGGTGACCAAGACCTTAAGAATCATATTTCCCAAACTAGTATACAGAATAAAAGTAATATTTATTTCGTCCGTGAGGCAGCGGAGCGAGATAATTTTGTCTTTTTTATAGATTATCTATTTCACTATCAAGAACATTATTAGACTTAAGGGGAATTACAGATTATTATTTGGAAGTCAGGTCAATAACCCGCTGTTTTGCAAAACCTATTAATTCAATAGACTATAAGTACTAATAGTCTATCTACAACCAGGAGAATAGGGAGAATTCAGTGTAAACCACAATGACTACCAACATAATTAGCATGAAGCAAATTTTAAAGTCGACTTTTTTTATAGGTGTACTTCTTCTACCCTTATTTGTAGCAGCTCAAAATGCCCCTGTTATCAATTCAACGGTTTCTGGAAAAATTATTGACGCCCGCACTAAAGAACTGCTAATTGGTGCCACCGTAACTATTAAAGGCACAACCAATGGTAGCGCTACAGATATAAACGGCCAATTCAATCTGCTTACCGGCCAGAAACTTCCCTTCGCCGTTGTCGTTTCGTTCGTAGGTTATCAAACCAAAGAAATTGTTATAAATGATAATAATGTAGAAATTCAGCTTGAAGAAGGAGTCAATCAGCTGGCCGACATAGTCATTACGTCCCGACGTCGGCAGGAGCCGGCACAGGACGTTCCTATTCCGATCTCCGTTGTTAGTGGTAACCGGGCCGAAGATGCTGGCGCTTTCAACGTGAACCGATTGAAAGAATTGGTGCCTACCGTTCAGTTATATGCTTCCAATGCCCGAAATACAACACTTAATATTCGTGGCTTAGGCTCTACGTTTGGGTTAACAAATGATGGCATTGATCCAGGTGTGGGCTTTTATGTCGATGGCGTTTATTACGCTCGTCCGGCGGCTACCGCGCTTGATTTTATCGACATTGAACAAGTTGAAGTGTTGCGGGGACCTCAAGGAACGTTATTTGGTAAAAACACAACCGCTGGTGCCTTTAACATTACGACACGTCCTGCCGGTTTTGTCCCAAGCGGAAGTTTTGAAATGAGTTATGGCAATTACGGGTATATTCAGGCCAAGGGGTCACTTACGGGGCCACTGAGTAAAAAGCTGGCCGCACGGGTATCGTTTACCGGTACGCAACGGAACGGGACCTTTTACAATGTACATACCCAGCTTCCCATCAACGACATTAACAATATTGGCGTGCGTGCGCAACTTCTATATACACCAAATGATAATGTACGAATTACGTTAATTGGGGATGTTTCCGAGCAAAAACCGAATGGTTACGGCTGGCCAGTAGCTGGTGTTGTTCCTACCAAACGAGCGGCCTATCGACAATTCAATGCCATCATTGCCGATTTAAATTATAAACTTCCTTATTCAAGCGCTTTTGACCGAATCGTTGACCTCGATACGCCCTCAAAAGCCGATAATAACCTCGGCGGAGTATCTCTGAATGCTGATATCAAAATTGGTAAAGGTACACTAACCTCTACAACAGCCTGGCGACACTGGCAGTGGACCCCATTGAATGACCGCGACTATATTGGTTTACCTGTCTTCACGATTTCGTCTGGCAACTCGGTTCATGATCAATGGTCGCAGGAAATACGATATGCGGGTAAAATTTCATCCCGATTGAGCGGTGTTGTTGGTTTATTCGGTCTTTGGCAGGATTTAAAATCAGATCCCGTACAAACCGAAGAAGCCGGTTCTGCCCAATGGCGTTTTGCCCAAAGCTCCACCAGTGCCCTTTGGAAAACGCCCGGTTTGTTCGATAATTTCGGTATCCGCACAACCAACAGAATCCAGAGCACAGGTTTAGCGGCCTTCGGCCAACTTGACTGGGCCGTGACCGACAAAATTCACATTTTGCCAGGTCTCCGATATAATTACGACAAGAAGGTAGCCAATTATAAACGCGATACTTACGGAGGTCTGCAAACGACCGATCCAGCTTTACTAGCGTTAAAGAACGGGGTTTATACGAGTCAGGCGTTCGATACGGACGTATCAGAGGGGAATTTATCCGGACAGGTTACTCTTCAATATAGAGCAGGGCGTGCGATCAATGCCTTCGCAACCTATGCGAAAAGCTACAAACCCGTCGGGATTAATATTGGTGGATTACCAACGGCCAATGGGCAGACATTAATCGACCTGGCCCGAGTGAAGCCCGAGCATGTAAACCACATCGAATTTGGTCTAAAGACAAAACCATCTCCTAACTCTGTCCTGAATCTGGTTGTTTATAACACAGAAATCACCGACTTTCAGACACAGGTACAGACGCCTGAACCAGGCGTAAACAGAGGTTACCTGGCCAATGCCGAGAAAGTACGTGTAATGGGCGTTGAAGTAGATGGAAATATACGGGTAGCCAATCGGTTAACCCTGAACGCAGCAGTTGCCTACACCGATGGCAAGTACGTATCATTTAAGAATGCACCGGTGCCACTCGAAGAAACGGGTGGAGAACAAGCCTTCAAAGACATTTCGGGAGGAGTTTTGCCCGGCATTTCAAAATGGTCAGGGTCTGTAGGTGGTGAAGTCACTGCCAGAGGAAATCTCATCAGTTTAAAAGGAAATTACTTTGCCGGCTTAGATGCATTCTATCGCTCGTCATTTTCGTCGAGCCCATCGCCGTCTCAATATTTAAATATTGATGGCTACGCCTTGGTAAATGGCCGACTGGGCTTTAGGGCTTCCACTGGAATTTCGGTTTTTATCTGGGGTAGAAACCTGTTTAATACCAATTATTACGAGCAGTTATTAGCGGCTCCCGGAAGCGCGGGGCATTATGCCGGTATTGTAGGTGATCCGCGTACATATGGCATCACGTTACGCTACTCGTTCTAACATGAAGTTTATGATGTCAAAATCGGTCGGCTGATCAAAGTACCGGAAGCTACTGTTGCGGATACTTTTCGCTAAAGCCAGCGCCAGATTGTAAGTTATTGAACCAGTTGAAGCTGTCCACGTTAAATAAATTAACGTGGACAGCTTTTGTATTTTTGTAGGGTTTGTATCCCGCGTTTAGTAAGCATTGCCTCTACTTACTCACCTATGAAACATTTTTTACTACTTACTTTCCTGTCACTTCTTGGGGTTATAACGGTTCGGGCACAAACCAACATTGCCGGCGTCGTTACCAACGCCAAAAAGCAACCAATGGCAGGTGTACTGATTATTATTCGGGGTACAAACACTGAAACCATTACGCAGGCCGACGGACAGTTTTCATTACAGACCAATGAGTCGTTGCCACTTACCGTCAGTGTATCATCTCTTGGTTACAAACAGCAGGATGTGGCCATACGGGGCAATAACTTTCGCAACATTGTGATCAGTCTCACTGAAGAAGTTGTCTTAACCGACGAACTTGTTGTATCGGCAAGTCGTGTACCGGAAAATAGTCAGAAAGCTGCTGTTACGGTAGAAAAGCTAGGCGCACAGCACTTTCAGCAGTTGCCGGCGGTCAGTCCATTTGATGCGCTCCAGAATGTGAAAGGCGTTGACATCATAACCCAGAGCCTAACGTTTAAGTCCGTCAATATGCGGGGATTCGGAGCCAATAATAACAATCGGTTTCTGCAATTGACTGATGGCATGGACAATCGCTCGCCCGGATTGGGCTTTGGGTTTGGTAACGTAGCGGGTATTTCAGACTTGGATGTCGAGAATATTGAACTTGTTCCGGGCGCATCGTCGGCTCTTTACGGTCCCGATGCATTGCAGGGCATTATGCTGACCTCGAGCAAAAACCCATTCGTTTATCAGGGACTGAGTGTTCAATTAAAGGTTGGTGCCAATAATGTTGGGAAAGCGAATTTTGGGCCAAAAGGCTATGGCGATATTGCCATTCGGTATGCCAAACAACTCGGCACACGCTTTGCGTTGAAAGTAAATTTTCAGCGGATTAGCGGGACCGACTTCATCGCCGATGATTATAGTGATCGCTCAACCCGAGCCCGCGCTAATTTCTTCACAACTAATCCTAATCGGGGAGGTATTGCCACCGGTATTGGCTTTGTACCTAACAATAATCCGAATACAAATTTTGAATTCGATGGCGTAAATATATACGGCGATGACATCAATGCAGGCGGAGCCTTTCCCTTTCCGAAAGACTATGCCAACATCTGGTTACAGAATAAGCTGGTAACCCGAACTGGATACACTGAATTAGATATGTTGGGAAACAACGGCAAAGTCTTTAATAACCGAGCCAATGTATCTCTGCACTACAAATTAGCGGGCAACATCGAAGCCTCTTTAGGTTGGTATTATGGTAACGGTAACTTTATTCGTACGGCTGAATTCCGCGAATACTTTCCAAATTACCAACGTCATCAGGTTAAAGCCGAAGTACGAGGAGACAACTTCTTTTTGCGAGCTTACACGACGCAACAGCAAGCCGAAGCCTGGAACATTGGTCAGACGGCTACGGCTATCAACAATAGCTGGAAATCATTGAGCCAATGGGCGGCCGAGTTTGGTCAGGCCTATGTGGAGAATAAAGTTAGCGTTGGTGAATCCCGCGCCACCGCCGACCGGGGTCGCTACCTACCCGGTTCTGCACGATTTGATGCTGTACGGGATGCATTCGCCAATA
>CAXVWN010000410.1:0-27375 GCA_964263725.1 Spirosoma sp. | reverse complement strand
AGCCGTTCGATTTCCTGAGCGGCCAGCGAGGGGCTCCGGGTAATGATCTGTACCTGATTGTTGGTAATATCGGGTAAGGCGTCAATGGGCAATCGGCTCAGGGAATAGCCGCCCCAGACCACCAGGGCGAACGTAAAAAGCCCAATGATGAGTTTGTTCCGAATGGAAAATCGGATAATGGAATCCAGCATGTGAAACGAGTAGCTAAGATGATACGATACATCAGTGTGACATACAGTAAGTGGATGCCTCCATTTAGAAGAAGGCATACGTATCGGTCTGTTAGCTTACTTTGGGCGGTTGCCAGATAGGAGAAAGCGGATCGGCCCACTGCATAGGTACGTACTGAAACGTATCTGCCGAGATCGACACCCGTTCAACAGGGGGAGCCAGCATATAGCTGAATTGGGGAATAACGATTAGTGTAGCCGCACAGCAGGCACAGGTACACAAGGGAGTGCAGGCATCGTGATGCTCATGCGACGAACCCGGTTCAGGCGTAGCGCTTGCCACCAATAATGCTCCAAACTCTTGCCGTACAGGAGGCAGAGTTTCATCCGAACAGGGCCAAAGCGATAGGCCAAGCAGGTAGAGAGCTAATAAGGTTGTCAAGCACTTCACGGTCACAAAAGTACGACAAAAGCTTATGCAACCGGTAGTCAAAAAGAAGGTAGCGTTGATTTAAGTGAAGTGTGGGTGGAGCATCATTGAGGTAATATGTCTGGTAGTGAATGATGCCCAATGACATGATCGTTTTAGACATGTAGCACTCAGATCCTGCCAATTGACAATAAAGACCATCAACAAGGCAGTTTGGTGTAACTTATACAACAACAGGGCCTAACATATCAATACTTTCTGTCTGCTGGATTGGTTGTCCAACGCAATCCGTTGTATATGTTGTTGGATGGGCTAGCCAGGGCTGGCCCATCCAACAGCGACTATTTGAACTTACTGGCATCCAGCCGGAAGAAACGGACCGCGTTATTGAATAAGATGTCGCGTTTCTGATCGAAGGAGAGATAGTCGGCGTTTTCAATCACACTCAGAGAGGTTTCAATGAGCTTGGGCCACACCAGCAAATCGGTTCCGTACAGAATCCGTTTGCCAAAGCCCGCCTGAACCAGCCGCTTTATATAGGCATGGATTTCAGCCTGGGGATAACTCCAGATAAACCCCGCCAGATCTACATAGACATAAGCATTGGCACCCATCAAGGCGATCATCTCGTCGATCATAGGGTAGCCGGCATGCATTACCCACAACTTTAACTTCGGATGGCGGGCCAGCATGTCTTCCAGCAAAAAGGGCCTGCCCAATGACGCACGGTACTTAGCCTGCGATAGGTTCGCCATACCATTACCGCCCGTTCCCATGTGAATGCCGACGGGTATATTTAACTTTTCCGCAGCGGCAAAGTAGCCATCCAAACTCATATCGCTGGGCGAAAGGCCTTGGTATTGGGGAGCTACCTCGCCCATCACCTCATAAAACCCGGAGGAAAGTGAATCGGTAAAGGCCTGTACAGTCATCTCATTAGGCGAACTAACGCCTATGCCCGCAATAATCCGGCCTGGGGCGGCTTTTTTCCACTTTCGCAGAATTACAGGATCACCAAAGGCAACAATCGTCATATTAAGACGCTCCATTGTATTGAGCACCGCCGTCTGCATTTCCTGATCGGATTTTGCCGGTTGCAGTGGCTCCGCACACTCGGTATTCAAAAAGGCGCGCATTTGTTGATTCGGGTCTCCTCCCGGCATGTCTCGAAGAAACCAGGGGCACATTTCAATGGCAAAGCTAGGATTCACCTTCATAGCGTGAACATGCACATCAATGATGGGAAGCGGTCGCTTGGGGGGAGTACTTTGTGCCCGTAAGCTGGTCATCAGGCCGATCAGACAGGCTAGTAGCAATAGCGTTTTTTTCATTGGAGGTATACGTCAAATAGAGATAGTCAATATGTCAAAATTACATAAAGATCGATATCTACTTTAATTAATCGCTTTTACAAATCATTAACGGTAGCAAGCAGTACGTTCATCCGCTGTTTAATAGGATGGATGGAGCCAGTTTTCTAGCCACTATCAAAGCGAGCTATCAACTAAGTGTCGAAGTGGACCCGTCAAATAACTGTGTCTATCAGACAGGACCATTAGCTCATCGCCTAAAACATTTTTGACCATTGGTTTATTTGATGCGTAAATGCTCATACGTGCATGAGTGATTACTTATTTAAGAATACCCGTTAACGATATGGTTACTCGGTACTCTAACCTTTGAAGCAATGCGTCCAAAACCTATTTCTCCCAAACTACATGGTCTGATTGACTATGCCCTGGTGGGTAGCTTACTCACCTTGCCCACGCTGTTGGGTTTCAATAAAACGGTCAAAAAAATTTACGCAGCTGAGGCATTGGGACTCCTGACCTACGTCGCCTTGACCGATCAGCCAGTCGCCCTCAAGCCACTCATTCCATTCCCAATTCATGGCAAGATCGATCCGTTTAATGTCGCTCAGTTCGCCCTGCAAACCGGCTTAAAGGCGTTCCGAAAACAACCGAAAGCGCTCATTTTTAACCTGGGCTTTACGGCCATTGCCGGGTTGACTGTCTTATTAACTGATTGGAACGGACCTACTAAAGTACACCCATGATTCAGTATGTATCCACGGCTCTATTGAACGTAGCCTACCGGGAGGAAGGGGCATCGAAAAAAGTTTACAGGTCCCTTTAGCCGTATTGTGCTCGAGTACGTCGGGCATTTTCCGTCCCGAGAATCGACAAGGTGAATGGTGAAGAAGCAGTGCGGCAAGGAGTGGTAGTCGATAGAGACTTCCCGCCTGAATTTTTCGACTAAAATCTAGTGGACTATCGGGTAACGACGTTGCCCTTAAAAACGATTAAATCAGTATACGTATGCAAACCCAGTATATCTTTTACAGCCCTAGTGTAGAGACGGTTACCGACGAAGAAGGCCAGGTTATTGATGATATTATAGCTTCCATGCGTCGTTTAAGTGAGCGCACCCGAGAAATGTACGGGCATCAGGTGCGGGTTTCTCATGGAAAAAGTCACGGCCTGGCGGTGGGCGAACTAACCGTTCTGGATAACTTGCCCGAGCCGCTGGCCCAGGGTTTATTTGTCAAAGCCGCTTCCTATCCGGTTGTTGTTCGGTTAGCCAACGTGCCGGGCGAAATCACGACCGATGCGGTGAATACACAACGGGGCTTTGCGTTTAAAGTGCTGGGGGTTGAGGGCCCAAAGATCGCTGGACACGAGGGGCAAACCACCCAGGATTTTGTGCTGGATTCGGGTACCACGTATTTTCCCATGCCGGATGCCAAAGCATTTCTGTTGCAGCATCGCCTGATGGAACACGCCCCACAGATTCCCACCGTCGTAAAGGAAGCCGTGTCAACCATTTCGCGGATCACCAATGAGGCCTTGAAAGTCGTTGGCACTGAAAGCGCCAAGCTCGACTTTTTTGGCGATTCGCGCATTCACCCCCTGGCAGAAGCGTACTATAGTCAGGTCCCTCTGCGCTACGGTCAGTACATCGCCAAACTGAAAATCGTACCGGTATCGGCGGCCCAGAAAGCGCTAGCCGAAGCCCATGCTGAAGTCGATGGTGATAAAGATCCCAACGCCCTGCGGACGGCTACGGTTGGCTATTTGCGAGAAAACGACGCTGAATTTGAGGTGCACGTGCAACTCTGTACGGATCTGGAAACGATGCCCATCGAAAATGCCAGCCAGGCCTGGAGCGAAGTAGAAAGCCCTTACCTACCCGTTGCGCGTATCCGGTTGCCCAGACAGGAAGCTTACAGCGAAGCCCGTCAGCACTACGTCGAAGGATTATCATTCAGTGTGGCTCACAGTTTGGAGGATCACCGTCCACTGGGTTCGATTATGCGGGCCCGGTTACGAGCTTATCCGGTGATGGCAACGGTTCGTCGTCAGGGCAATCAGGAGCCTCAGAATGAGCCCTTGTCGATTGACCAGGTACCCGCCTAGACCACCATTCGCAGGTAAACGGATGAGACAAGTTTGAGATCGCTTTCAACCATATTCCGTCGTATATGAAAGGCATTTATTGACAACCTTATATCAGTATATATTTGGGTTAGAACCCTAAAATTACTCCCGCAAGAGGTCTTATCCGGAAATCATTGAAACGTTTTTCTAAACGGAGGTACGTTTGGCCCAACTGGGTGAAAACAGTACATGCACTCATCCATACCTCAATGGTGCAGAAACATTCATTGATGGACGTAAAGAGTAACCGGTAATTCTCTTCGGATCACTTCACGGGTCTTTTCTCGACTCGTGAGTATTGCACAACAGGAATTTGTATTTCTTACAGGCTCCGTTAGCCCTACTTTTTTAATTGATTGATAGGCGGCCCCACGCGTTTAAAACCATGATCCTCCCGAAACTTGTCCTGCTCTGCTTCACTCATCGTTTTTAGTACGCCTTCACTCACTTTTTGGAAAAACACTTCCATTTTACCTGCTGGCTGGAACGTCATCAGTAATCGACCGGTACCCATCCCCACTTTGGCAAAACAATGCGGTACATTTCGGGGGCCAAACACGCTGTCACCTGCCTTAACCGGGTAAATTACTTCCCCCACTTTAATCAAAAATTCTCCTTCCAGCACATACCACATTTCATCCTGATCAAAGTGAGTATGCAAAGCAGGGCCTCCCTCTTTAACCCGGCTGGATTCATAGACGTATAGATCTCCATTGGTGTCTTTGGTGGATACCTTGGTCATAAAGGTGTCGCCATCAAACAGGGAAATGGCCTGATTGAATCGATCTTTACCCGCATCGACTTTGACGCCTTTATCAACCCGGTCATTCGTTAATCGATCTGCCGCCCGTAGGAACGGGGAAGCCAGAAAGGTACCTGTGGCCAAAAAGGCTTTCAGAAAGCTCGTACGTTGCATATCAATTCAGAATTATATGATCAAAGTTGCCTCATTCCTACAAATTAAGTAGAATTTACGCCACTTTTTCCGAGTTTTTAGGTAGTGGTTGCCATGGTTGCTGGAACACAACGGAGCCATTGCCTGGTGTGGCCAATTTTTGTTTTAGGGTTCGCCTAAAAATGAGGTATCCCAGAACCAATGCCGTATAAATCCCGGACGCCCCGATCAAGCCAGTTATATCCTTCCTGCAAAGGCTGGGTGACTTGGTCGATTACGCCGGGCGCAGCGTCGTAAGCGCCCGTAGCGGCCTGACTTCCTAAATAACCGCCACCCACTCCGCCGACTAAACCGCAGAGAAGCAGGCCTACGCCCTCGGTAGCAATACCAAAGGCGATGCAAGCTCCCGTTCCAAGTTCGGCTCCCAGAAAACCACCCCCCCAGCTTCCACCTTCCTGAACAACCACCCGTGGTCGTTCCGCATCACTTGCGGTTGCGATACGATAAACGCTAAGGCCAGCCCCAGCTACCATCAGTAATCGGCCTCCCCAACGGACTGTTCCCTGATTGCGCATCAACCAGCCGGGCGGCTCGGCCCCGGTCGTTACTCGCTGTACGGAAAGCAGTTCCCCCTCGGCGTTGGTGGTAACCAGCATGTCAAACTCACCTGGATTTGAGAGCATCCCCGGATCAGGCGCGTTGAATTCACTCGGCGTTATACCGTCCAGGACGGAGGACGCGTTGACCCGGACGCGCACCCGGTAGCGAACGTCACCCGCCGATGGGAGGCTTTCGAGAAACGGTGCGGTATCAGCTAGAGGAGTGTAACTGGCAAAAGGCGATCCAGCCATAGCGCCATCAAAATGCAACTGCACCGCCTGGCGCAACAAGGCCAGTTCAACGTCACTAAGACTGGCTATTCCCTGGGTATTCAATCGCCTGACGAGTTCTTCGATAGAGGCAAGTTCGGCGGGGGTAAAGCCTCGCCTAGCCCAGCTAAATGGCCCACCTGTTCGCAGTTGCGACTGGAGACGGGGTTCGAGCGCCAAGGTTAGATCCGAAGTGGCCGGCGTACTGCCGTCGCCTATATCGATAAGCCGGTCCAGCAGCATACTATCGCTTCCAGGAAACATGTTCCACATGGGTCGCCATGTTGTTGGTCCCATCATGGTTCCCCAACGCATAGAACCACCGGCAGTAAGCCAACCTAAATCGCCCATCGCTACCAACCGACTCGTTGACCCCAGAGCGCCTAAAACGGGACCCAACGGATATGATTCAAAGATGACGTCGAATCCCTGAGGGGTAGTCGAGGATGTATGCGTGCAAATGATAGGGACAGTGTGCTGACCCCGGAAAAATGTGTTTGGACTGGGCTGTCCCGGACCAATGTTATAATGGAAGTCAAAGTTTGTACCAGGAGCCACCGTGCCCAGGGTAAACTCAACACGACCCCGCGAAAGCGCAACGGTAGCGTTGTAAGTGCCATCCGTGACGTTGCAGTGATCAAGCGCGTAACCGGTCGTCTGACCATCGTGGTTAAACCGAACCTGGTTGTCGGCACAGTTGATTTCCACCTGATCCACGATTCGCTGAATCATACGGTTAACGCTTCCGTTTTGCTGCACGGTATGGGTCAACTCATGGGCCAGTAATTGTTTGCCCTCCGAAGAGTCGGGGGCAAACTTTCCCGAATTAAAATAGATATCATTGCCTACGGTAAACGCTTGAGCATTCAACTCGCGGGAGAGTTGTACCGCGTCGCTGCCGGTGTGAATGTTGACGCTGGAAAAGTCTGTGCCGAAGCGGCTTTCCATAAAACTGCGGGTAGACGTGGGCATGGGGGTACCAGCTCCCTGAGTCGCCCGAATCCGATTCGTAATGGCCTCACTGGCCATACCCCCACCCACGTCAGCCTTGCGCTGAATGAACGAGGCCAGGGGTTTGCGCTGCACTTGTTCCTTTTCTTCACAGTGGGCGCATTTGCGTTGAATAAACGAGGGTTCAGCCATCCGCATGACGCGGTCAGCCATCGCATCGGCTTCGGCTTCAAGCGGGTCATCGACAGCCCCGACGGTGAGTTTGCGCTGGATAGGCAGACGCTGGAAGCCGTACGTTTCCTGCGTTAGAGTCTCAACAGACACGGCTTCCCGACTGGCTGCTGCAGGTGTAGGTTGAGTCTGGGGTGCTATGTGGGCGTGTTCAGACATTCTTACTTTTTCGGTTTTGAGCCTCTCTTTTTCATTTCTGTTCCGTCGGCCCCCTCAGCCTCATCCCAATACGCCTTTTGTCCTGGCGACAGCGTTTTTTGTCCAGGTTGCGTGAGCCCGATAAGTTTCGTATGACCGATTACGTCAGACCGCCAGAAGTTGGCTGATTGCTCGGCAAACTCTTGTCCCGTTTTGCCCTGAAAAGCGGAACAGGACCGGTAATAAATCTCCGCGTCTTTACAAATAAGACTGCGTACCTCCGCGAAAAGCTGCTGTCGCCAGGTAAGACCGTTAAACCACTTACCCCAAGCTTTGGAATAGGGACTGGTCATGTCCCACCATTCTGGAAATTGCCCGTACTTATCCAAGTCAGGAATGTTAAAATCAGCAGCCGTAATCTCGTCTCCTGTCTTTGAAATGTACATGGAATTGCCGGGGCTTCCGTGACTTAAAAACTGGAGCTCTTCAATGCAGTCGCAGTCTTTGTCGTAGTAGGTATTGATAATCCGTTTTAGCAGATACTCAATCGTGTCGCTGGAAGCGACGGAATAACCTCCATAGGCACCCACGGCCAGAGTGGTGGCCGCTATACTCCAGGCCGTCCCTAATTTGGTTGGTTCGGTGCTGTCATACGAATAGAAATTACAGGCTTTTCGTTGGATAGGCTGCGATGTTTCTGAAACAGAAGCACTTTTTTGCTGTACGGTATGGGTCAACTCATGGGCCAGTAATTGTTTGCCCTCCGAAGAGTCGGGGGCAAACTTTCCTGCGTTAAAATAGATATCATTGCCTACGGTAAACGCTTGAGCATTCAATTCGCGGGAGAGTTGTACCGCGTCGCTGCCCGTGTGAATGTTGACGCCTGAAAAGTCTGTGCCGAAGCGGCTTTCCATAAAACTGCGCGTGGTTGCGTGCAATGGTGTACCACCGCCTTTCGTGGCCTGAATCTGGTTGGTTACGATCTGGCTGGCTCTACTGCCGCCCGCGTCGGCTTTGCGCTGGAGGAGGGAGGTCAGGGGTTTGCGCTGAACTTGTTCCTTGTCTTCACAGGCGCACTTGCGCTGCACGAACGGCTGCTCCGGCATCCGCATAATCTGGTTGGCTACGTCGTCGGCCTGTTGCTCATAGACATCATTAGCCGCGCCGACAGTAAGCGTAGGTTCGGTCGTTTCAGTAGTGTATGTCATCGTCGTGGCGTTGATTTTTTTGTTGAAAAACCGGAACTCATAAACTTTTTCCTTCCTTTCGATACTCTTTTCGGATGCCCTGTACGATATCTTCCAGCAGAATAATTGTTCTCCCATCCGATTGATCGGCTTTGGTCGTGGTTGCAGGTTCGTTTGCCGGATTGGCCGGGTTTGGGCTATTCGCTTCGGTGGCTGATTTCGCGCGGTTCAGCGCCATGAGCGACGCATACTGAATAACGTTCACAATTGAACCCCCGGCCAGATCATATTGCCGGGCACACTGGTCGAGATCGACGCTTTTCTCCAGGACGGCTTTTTGACTAATCGCGTTTTGCCACAATTTCAGTCGTTCTTTGGGTTGTGGCTTTGGAAAATAAATAACCGATTGCAAGCGTCGGCTAAAGGCTTCATCGACGTTTTGGCGCATGTTGGACGCCAGAATGACCAGACCCGCGTAATCCTCCAGCCGTTGCAGCAGGTAGGCAATCTCCTGGTTGGCATATTTATCGTGCGAATCGGAGATGTTGGTCCGCTTACCAAAAAGCGCGTCGGCCTCGTCGAAAAACAAAATCCAGTTTTTATTCTCGGCTTTGCGAAATACTTTTTCCAGATTTTTTTCGGTTTCGCCAATGTACTTCGATACCACCATCGACAGGTCAATCCGGTATACCTGAAGGCCAAACGTCTTGCCCAGGAGCGCGGCCGTAAGGGTTTTGCCCGTACCGGGTGGCCCATAAAACAGGGCTTTGTAACCCGGCTTGGTACGCTTCCCCATGTCCCAGGTTTCGTAAAGCGTACGCCCGTGTTCAAGCCAGATTCTGATTTCTTCGATTTGCCGGGCCGTGTTCTCATCCATGATCAGATCGCTCCAGTCCATGCGGGTGTACAGCCGTTTCGCCGGAAACTCCAGGCTAAAGGGTGGCGTGCGCAGTTGACCGGTTGTAAAAAAGTCAACGTATTCTTCACTTAACCCAAGCTGACTGCTGTAGTAAGGTTCGGTTCCGTTGGTCGGATCGATGTATAAAACGTTGTGTTCCAGAAGAACATGGGTAGGCTCGAACAGTCGATAGGCATCAAATCGTTTGCCAAGATCGTTGCCTGCCAGAATGAACAGAGCCGTCTCAACCGTTGGCAGAAACCCGCCGTGTTTCACTCCCTTCACCCCGCCAAATTCAGAGTAGCCGCGTCCTAAGGCTTTGTTTGGTATGAAAAAAACGTCTAATAAATGGGGCTGGATGTGCGGAATCAGGCCCAGCATCAGTAAAATCCGTTCCTGCACGGTGAGGTTATAGAACCCAACGAACTCCGCATATACGGAGCGTTCGGTCAATAAATTGGGCGGACTATCAAGCGGGTCGGGTTCCGAATCGGGATTTGGCGCTTCCAGGAGTTTAAACCGGGACGTGGAACCCCGCAATGACCACCAGGATCTCTCCTCCTGTTCGGGCGCGGGTGGTTCCTGATGAAAGTAATGGGCCAGTCGGAAATTAACGACCCGAGCAAACCAACTGATTTCGCGGGACAGCGTATCGGCGTTGAGCAGTAACTGCTGCTCCGTCGGTTGAGTAGAAGTCGGTTCGGCTACCATTGTGTGTATAAAAGGCTGGGCATCCAGGGGAGCTTTAGTACGGAGAAGCCCCACGGAATGGTGTCAAGCAATACGTCAATTGTTTGTCGTTCAACCTGCAATTCCCAGGCTGAATTAGTAAAGGCGAGCACCCCATTACGTTGCAGGAATCCGTTGCGTAAACCGTTCACCGATGTATTTTTGAGGGTTTGCCAATGCGAAATAACGTCGGACAGCAGGGCGTCGGCTTCGCGGAGGTCGGCTTTGGGCAGATCGAGCTTTCGGGGAACGGGAGCCTTGAGCGGAATGCCACACAGCAACTTACCCAGGGTAAGCAGGTGTTCGGGAGGATGGGTTTCTCCCGTAGCCAGGTAATGCAAGCTATGCAGCGCCTTGTATTGGGACAAGTCATCAACAAATTCGCCGTTTTCAATCCAGCCCAGTTCATTAAAAAACGGGGTCAGAAACGGAGACAGGAGGATAATTCCGGCGTTTTTAACGAAATACTTCGGTAAATCGTCGACGACCGAATCTGTCTCCAGCGGAGAATCGAAAACCTCTGCCGGTTCGGAAAACGCTGGCAAGACGGCACTTTCTTTCGAAATAGTATTCGTTATGAGTTCCTGATTGTCAGATAGTTCATCGAAATGAGGTTGTTGTCCGGGGCGGTTAAATACCTGCTCAATGATTGTTCCAATTTTACTGACCAGGGTTGGTTGATGGGCCATGTAAGGCAGTAGCCGGAGATAGACCTCTGTCGGAAGTGTTTCCCACTCAGGTAAGGCGTCGATAGGTTGTTCGGCGTAAATCCAGATTCGCAGTTCGGGAAAACACCGGCTCACTAAATCTGCTGCGACTTTGGGCATCAACTGATGAATCAGGCGCTGCACAACCTGCGGGGCACGAATGATACGGAGCAATTCGGCACGAAGCGTTTCAGGTTGTTGATAAATTAGTTCGTTGAGGATAGCATCGGGCTTCGTTGTCTCAGCAGTGGCCCACCAAGGTAACTGACCCGTGCGAAGAAAATAAATCAGGGTATCGAGGTCCGTTTTCTGGCGCGAAACAGGGCCGATCGTGGCTAAACGTGATGCTAATTGCTCAATTAAAGCGGCTTCAAAATGGTGCTCAAACTGCGTTGCTATTTGGTTTTCATTGGGAAAATCGCTGGTGAAAATTGGCAGTTGAATCACCAGTTTATCCAAACGTAACCACTGATCTTCAGCAACGTGACGTGAGCAGACCCGGTCGATTGCTGACACCAGCAGGGGTTGCAGAGTGCGCCCAACCTCAGCGCCGACCTGTATGGCCTGCTCGTCGGAGGGGCAGGTCATTTCGAGTTGAAGCCGGTTAACAAGGTGCGTTTGCATGGGTTCGTAATCGGGTAATAGTCTTATAAAACTATTTGTATGTGGTTTTATTGATACCTAAGGTTAGACTCTCTACCCGCAATCATCCTGACAATGGCCGCAGGTTTGGAGATTATCCAGCGCTATGACCAACGGATTTACTTTTTCGTAGGCCGGTACTTCATTCGTTGCCATTTCGGTCATCCAGTCCAGGTATGTTTGTTCAAACATTCGCATCTGCTCGATACCCACCCACTTCACCCGCATCTCCACGTGGGCCGGTGCCTGGGTCTGGATGGTTTTTTCAACCAGATTACGATACGTCCGATCTCTGAACCGGCTGGGCCAGCAGGGCAGCACCACCGTTGTGCGAAATGAGAATGGGTCTTCGGTATGGTCGCAGGGGTTAGGCTGGCAATACCAGTCTAACTGGAACGAGAAAAAGCGAATCAGGGCGTCGATGGCTTCTTCGATGTCGAAGGGTACCTTTTTGCTGTCGGCCAGTTTCTGATTGAAGCTATAGCCGCTTTGCCCCAGCACTTCGTCTGGATCGTCTGTATGCAATATGAAGCTGTATTTCAGAGCTGTTCCCTGTTCACCATTGTTTACAATCCGATAGTTTATCCGCTCAGAACCGTATTCGCGCAAAGCCGCCAGTCGGTCGCTGAGCTGTTCATATCGCTTAAATTTTAGTGGCATATACGTTGTCGTCGGGCCGTAGATAACGCGCTGAAACAATAGACTGATTTCCGCTGGTTTTTTAGCCCGCGTGAGCACTTCAAGCTTCCAGGGCATTTTGTCGTAGCACTGGTCGGCAGGCAGGCGACTCACTCGGATACGATGGGTAGGGGCCTCGCCTTCATTAAGGCCAATACCTAAATCACACTCATTCAGGCAGATGGCGGGTAAGTTTACGGGTATATTATTCTTGCCCGATTCGTCAAGCACTTCATCCAAACGGGGGCGCAGGAGAATGTGTTCTACCAGATGCAGCCCTTCTCGTGCATTGACGGCACTGACCCAGGCTATTACTTTTTTAATTGCGGTTTCACGGATCTCGCGTTTGGCATAGTGTGCACTGGCGGCAATAACGGTGTCGCCGTCGGCGGCCAGGAGTTCAAACCAGAATAGCCCAACTTCACCCTGATTTTTGCGCGACCGGTAATTTATATCATCGTGAAGCCGGTAAGACGACCGTTTTCCAGCTTGCTCAATAAGTAGGTGCATGAGTTCCTCGGTACAGCAACCTTCGGCCACCTCTACACTTGTGAGCCAAACCTCTAATGAGTCATCGGGATTTTGCACCTGAATCACCTGCACGGGCTTATTTTTCGGATTCATTTTCGGCTTTTCGCCCGATTTATCCTTGATCAGAACGGCCTGCGTTACGATGTTAGCCGGAGCTAAACTCCGGGTGGCGAGGTCGGGCATGCCCAGTAATCGTTTAATCCGTCGCTCGGTACCGGATATATTCTCGATAACGCGCGGTTTGTCATTGGTGTAGACTTCCCAGCCTTCGGGGCTTGAATAATCGAACCCGCGCCCCCGGTCTGCGCTGATTTTTACGTAATCCTGCAATAACCTGATTTTGTCGTTGATCAGCCGATGGTCTACGTTTTGAGGGGCAACTAAGCGCGTCAGAGCTTCATACTCGGTCAGTTCTTCCGAAAAGCGCGCCATCAGGTGATCTAAAAACCGGTTTCTTCGTTCGGAAAACTGTTTTGGTTTTTCAACCAAATCTTCCAGAATATCCAGGAATGTCTGCTGGACAGACGGTTCTTTCCGGGTCTTCTGCGCAACAGAGTAATCAACTTGCGAAAGCGATTCAGGGCGCTCGATAATCAGCCGGTCAAGGTCGGTTATTTCCGATAAAACGCGGGTGAAGTACGTCCGTTCGACCTGATCATCGAAGGAAAATAAATCCCGCAGGTGATCTAACTGAACAAGGTAATCAGCCAGTAGTTGCTCAAAAACCAGTAAGTAGCCGCGTAATTGGAGCGTCTGTGCCCGGCGTGTGGGACTTTCGATGGCCCCGGCCTCGTCATACTCTTTCACGCCATAACAGGCCGGTAGGGAATACTGAACCGGGTAATAATCAGCCAGTTCCATATTCTCGCCCGCCGGAACGGGCAAATCAACAGCCTGGTTTTGGAGCTTATACGCTTTTTCCTGCGCTTTGAAGTCGGCAAAGAGTTTATTTACCCGCGCGGGTCGGCGGTCGGTTGGGCTATCGGTTTGGTAGGTGATCATCTCCCGCTGTTTGCAAAAAACTGCCTGACAGCCGGTGGTGACTAGCCGGGCCACCTTGCGTTCCTGCCGCAGTTGTTCGACCCACTGCCCGAAATAAGGTCCCGTTATGACTTCGCCCCCCGCCTTCATCAGGTAAAACCGCGACACGGCTTTCACTCCCGGCAAATCCACTACCTGATTGATCAAATCCGACAAATACAAATCTCGGAAGAGGTCCGTTTTTTCGAGTTCATCGCTATCAATGAATCCATGACGCAACGCGGGACCATCAAAAATTTCGTCGATAGTACACCCTCGCTCCAGCATTTGCTCGATGGTGCGGTGCCAGACGGCGGGTGTAAAATATTGAAAAAGAATGTAATAAATCTGGGCCAGTACCTGATCGGGGTCGGCCTGCTCGTCCAGATCAATGGCGACCTGAACGGTAAAATCTTCGTATTCTACCTCGGTAACAGCGATAAAATCTTCGCACAGGTTCCGGTTTCGGTTGAGCCGGTCCACCACTTTTCGGCGCACCTCCTCCTGTGCCTGCGTGCGCTGAATGTCTTCTTCGTACTCGATCAGGATAGTATATAAGCCGTTCAGTTCAAGAATCTTCGTATCATATATATTTGTAACGTGCTTGTTGATTTCCTCCCGATAATCCTCCTTTTCCTTCTTTAGCCCGTCCTTCTTTGCTTTTTGCTTTTTCAATTCTTCCCGTTCCTGTTCGAGAATAGGAATATTGGGATGACCGTTCGGCAACCCATGTAACTCTGTTATCTGAATGTCTAATGAATCGATTTGTTTCTGGAGTGTCGCACTATCCTCATTGTACTGTTGTATCTGCTTATCCAACAACGTTATATAATCATTTTTACTAGTTTCGGCTTCTTGTTGCTGGTCCGCTTTGTCGGCATTCAGGGTAAGGTTACCATAGCAAGGTGATTCAGCCGTATCGCACCCGCAGTCGTGGGCATTGGGCCGGATGGAGTTGTAATTAACAAAAATGGGTACCTCGTAGTCTTTACTCGGCTCGAGCCAGGCATTGTGAACGCCATCGATGTCGATGAGCAATTTTCGGTAATCAGTGATGGTTAGGGGTCGGCAGTGCAGTATCTGGCGAGCCGTGTAAAAAATATGTTCCCAGGTTGCATTGTCTGAAATAGCGGGCGCGAGCAAATCCTTCATGTCCCATCCGGTGCGGTAGGCCAGGTCGGTTATGGCGTAGCAAACCGCTTCGAGCATGGTGATGCCCGGATCGTGGGTGTTGTAATCGGTCCAGAGGTCACTTCCCAGCTTTTCGATATGTTCAAAGCCTGACTTCCGCAGTTGGGTGTAATCTTCGGCGGGAAGAAGGGGGTTACTCTTGACGAGCGGAGTGGATGCTGACATGGCTTTTTAAGGGGTTTTCTGCCGTTTTTCGCAAAGCGTTTCCTCAGGTTCTTTTTCGTACAACAAAATCAAATGCTGGGGCACCGACACCACAAGCGACCGCGAAGTAGAGGGCGTAATGGTCACCTGCCAGGGGTTATCTCCTTCCAGTAGCCGCTCCAGATCGGCGCAGTTCGTCACGCCTTTCAGGGTATCAGCCGTTAAGGTTTCAGGAGCGTCTTCGGGTACGTTCGCCGTATCGGGCGGGCAGCATAGCTCCTGGCAGACCCCCATTTTAAAATCAGTGATGAAGTTTACATAGGGGCGTTCTTCAATAAAATTAATTACCGCAGAAGCGTAAATTTTCTGGTCGAACGACACATCGGCGGTTTCCTCAAACGCCCAGGGAGTGAGGTAGCGTACCAGTTCATCGTTTAGCTTCTTCAGGTAAAATCCTTTATCAACACCGTCGTTAAACTTAACCCGGAAGGTAACGATGACTTCCTCATAGCGGGGGTTACGGGCGTGAACGGTTACGAACGGTGAGGTCCGTTTTTTGAGGAATTCTTCCATCCGGCGTAGAATCCGGTAGCTCGTTTTCGGCTGGAGCGGATTGACGGCATTCCGGTTTTTGAAGTCCGAAATTGGCACAATCAGCACATGCCCCGGTGCCGGCTGCGGACCGCAGCAAACGGGCGTTGGTGGTAGATTTGCCGGAGACACGGCGCTAAATTCGGTCGATTCCCGGCACAAACAGTTGGGGTCTGTGTTGGGAATGCACTTGACTTTGTACGTGTGCGGAAAAGCTTCCAAAATCAGGTGTTCGTAGTCCCAGGCGTTGATGGCGCGGGCTTTGTGTCGCAACCGCTCGCTGACTCGGGTGTAAAAAAGACCGCCCGTTTCCGGGGGCTTGCCATCGAAGGAGGCAAAGGGCTGTTCGACCTGTTTCACTTCGGCCTGGCTGGTCAGTAATTTCGTAATGCTGGCTGCTACGAGCGGCTGTTGATAATGAACGGGGTCATTCTGCTGGTCGTCAAAAACAACGTCAATAGCCTGTGCCCTTACGTCGATCAATTTGGGAACCCGGTCGGCGTGTTCGGTGACACTGGCGCAAATCCATGATAACCCGTTGGTCAATAAGGTGTTCGTAGAAACGAGATCGTTTGGAATGTCGAATTTGATGATGCCCGTCGTTTGTAGTCCATATGTGCCGTCGGCAATAATCCGTTCGGAAGGCAGGGGCCGCATGTCGTCGTTGACGACATACAACCAGTGGATTTCGGGTGGGTCTTCCGTATAATCTTCGTCTTCGGCGGTTCCTTCAGCGATCTGGAAGAGCAGCGAAAGGGTTTGCAGCGGTTTCAACCCGGTTAAGCCAATGCACAAATAACCTTCTTCCTGTTGAATGGTGTTCGTGTCAGTAATGGGAACACTACGGGTGGCTTCAGCGGCATAGGTATACTGATTCAGGCGATATGCCGTTTTTACCTGTTTGGATAAATAAACAGGTAGTTGGTCTTCAATCCGGGGTATTTTTTTTGTGCTATTAGCCGATAGTATACTGGTTGACAGCCGTTTTCTCTTCGCAGGATCATCCAGGTCGGTCAATTTTTGGGCCAGCAATTTGGTTGCGTTGGGATAGACAAATTGTGGAAAAAGCGATACCTGATTCTGGCTGTCCGTCACATCGGCTATGCCAAACGGGTAGATATGCAAAAACTGATCGATTCCTTCTTGTAAACCAGGTAGCGTTGAATCATAACAAACCGCGATGGATTTGATCTGGTGTTGCTGGGCGATTAGCTGTTGGGTCAGGAAAAGGTTTGGGTTAACGGCTCCTACAACTGCATCATCCGAGGCTGTAGGTCTCACCGTCAATCGCCAGCGTATAAATCCCTTTTGTGTTTCGTTGGTAAATGCCGTTACGGGCAAAAGGGGCGTGCGATGGGCTATGTTCCTGAAATTTTCAAAATCCTTTCCAAACTCGTTCCATTGTCGGTTGTATAAAAATCGAAAGCCATAGCCATAGGGTTGATTCTGAGCGCTACTAAAAATAGTTTTATCGGTGTCGATAGTGACATCAAAAAGAATTATATGACCGTTTGCAGCTTCAACCTGAATCGATAATTTGCCGGACGGTTTATTAAAAATTTCGCTACTGCCTACGTAAAACGACGACGAATTTTTGGCATACGCGGTAAACGGATCGAACGGTTTGTTCGCGTCGAGCAAGCCGTCGTCGTTTTGAATAACCAGGTTTTTTAAGCCGTCTAAATCCGCTACTTTTTCAATTACTGAGCCTACTTTCGTGCGAATGGTAAACGTATCTACGGATAGTGGGCTTGTGAATTCTGATTCCGGAATATCAATATCATTGACCAGCAACTTCAGAACAGGCTGCACGACGCTTTCCCGTAAACCGCCGTGTTTTTTGGTGTCATACGGTACGATGGCCGGTGCCGAAACGGGCAGGTAAATATGAAGCGTACTGTCAATGAAAAAATACAGGCCGGTGGCCAAAACGTCTTCATATTTCTTCAGGCCGTCGGGAAGCGCAAAAAAGCCGTTGTTTAATGGCTCCTGAATCTTTTTTATCTCATCTGGATCGATGACCTGATGTCCGACCCGAAACCATTCGTTCTCACCCGTCAGCCAGATTTCGAGATCGTCCGGTTTTTTATCAAAGAAATTTTTTAACCCCGTGATGGTTAGTTCAAGTTTACGATTACCTCCTTGCAACAGGAGTTGCGGGGAGGCAATGGCAAAGCCGATAGCTTTCTGATCGACTCGTCCTTCGGCCTCGGTTCGGGCCAGTTCGCAGGGATTTTTAAGCGTTGACAAGTCTATATCTCCTTTGCCGAAGGCGTCCCATTTTCCATACGCATCATCGAAGGCTTCGCCCAGACCGTCTTTCGATTTGGCATAAGGCCGGGCATACAATCGGTTGATAACTTGGGTACTTTTGCCATCTTTTACAACCATACTTTTAGCTAACCGAATGGTTTTCAGTTCCTTCACTTGAGCCTGGTTGGCTACAAAATCACTGCTTAATCGGTAAATGATGTCTTTGCCCAATGCATCGCGTCCGGCCAGCAGGGGCGTACCTTTCGGCAAGAAGTGATCAGAAACCTCCTGCGCCAGTTCAAACACAACATGCACGTGGTCGGGGCGGGCGGGCTGCTCTTGCAACCGGAGCACATCTCGGTAATAAAACTCCAGGTGTTTCCGGGTCAGCGTATTCAGTTGGTCCTGCGCCAGCCGGAACAGTTCGAGAAAGGCAATAAACAGCGCCATGTAGGGCTGATGGGCCGGGTATTGCTCCAGTGCAAACCGCATGTATTTATCCGAATCCTCGACCAGCCGCCGAAAGGCATTGTAAAACGCCTGAAACACATCGTCAACGAACAAGGCTGCGTTCAGAAGTTTATCGGATAGATCGTTGCCTTCATAAATAGATGACGTGGTAGGAATTTCGCCGTCCAGACCCCAGAGTTTCGGGTTCTCAAACTCGCCATAATCCAGATTTAGCCCTTTGTTGGCATTTATGGCGCGAAACATCTCCTCATAAGCCATTAACTGCCCGACCTGCGGCCGCAGCACGGAGTCAATGAGCAGCGTTAGGTCGTTGTGAAGGGGATTTCCTGGAATGGCCACCGAATACCAGCGGTCGAGCCGATGAGCCATGCCGAGAATGGGATCGAACAAGGCACGGAATCTATCACGGGTGGGCGTTGCTTCAACATCGCTGCGAATTTCGTCGTAGTCTTTCCGAATCTGGGCCAGGTCGGTTACTGCCACCGAAGCTGCCACCACCGCACAGTCGCGCCGGAAAAATTCCCGCCAGCTTTCCTGATCCGAATCCGACTGGTCGTCGGGCATCGGCCAGAAGCGGATTTGAGCCGCATACCGTTTGGCATAGACCAGCAAATCCTCCAGGCTACGTTCATCAACGGGAGCATAGGTCGGGTCGAGCGCTTTGAGATAACGCTGGCGCTGCCCCGACCCGTCGCGGGGAATGTCGTGTTGACACTGGCAATCGGTTGTTGTTTTCATCGCTCAAGGTCGGTGGCTTCGTACACGTAAAAAGGAAAGACGTAGTTGTAGCGCGTATTGGTCGTGATGACGGTATAATTGATGTCAATGTCGAGCCGTCCTTCGGTCGCGTCGAACGTCGTCGTCACATCTTCCTGTTGTACAATAATGCGTGGCTCATGGTACACAATGGCCTCGTAAACGAGTTTCTGAATGAGCGCCTGCGTACTGGGCGTCATTGTCTCGAACACATAGGGATGCAGGTCGGCTCCGTAGCTGGGCAGCATGACCCGTTCGCCCGCTACCGTATGGAGCAGGATTTGCAGGCTGCTGTTGATATCAGCCTCACCGGTTAGCATATCGACCCGGTGGCCGGTGGTGCGGAAGGTAGGTGGGAAGCTCCATCCCCGTCCCAGAAAGTCTTTATCGTCAGTCATCATTTTAGTGCCTAAGCTTATGTGAGAATGACCTATCCAACCCGAACGGTTGGCAACCCGCCCGTAATCTGTCCCCCGTGGAGGGTGGCATCGCCCTGGCGGGCAACGGGCCGATTACCGATAAATACACTCGACGACCCGGCCTGAATAACATCGGGCGGTGATCCGGCACACAAGCACTGATTGCCTACCACCGCCACCAGTTCTCCGCCCGCGAAAACAGCCAGCAAATTCGGTGGCATAATGGGCGGTATCACCGTTGCCAGAATGGGGCCGCCAGTGTGGGGCGTTGAGGCCGGGGGCGGATTGGTCAATGGACACGTATGCATATCCTTGAGCCGAGCTATGGGTTTCATCATGGCTATCCGGGTGGATTAAGGTCTATTCTCGTTCCTTTAAGGGTGATGTTCTTACCCGCACCTGCCTGGATGGTGATGCCCGATGCGTCCATCTTAATCGAATTGCCGAAATCGTCTTTCAATTCACAGGCTCCGCCGTCGTTCAGGATAAGCGTTTTCTCGCCGGATGCCGCCGGAACCCGCAGTTTTAGCTGTTTCTGGGTATCGTCCAGAATAACCTGTAACCCTTCTTTCGTCAATACACCATACACCTTCGGATCGGTCTCGAACAGGGCGGCTTTTCGTGAGTCTTTGTTGTGGAAATAGCCCAGTACCACCGGATTACGGGGGTCGTCGTTTAAAAAACCCAGCACCACTTCATCGCCGGGCTGCGGACGAAACACCACGCCGTGATCTGTACCGGCGTTCAGCGTGGCGACCCGCGCCCACACGCCTTCATTGGACGAGCTAACGCGCGTAAGGTGTACTTTGATGCGGTATTTCTGTTCGGGGTCCTGCACGTCAACGACCTTTCCAATCTGTAACCCACTCACACCGGGCAGCAGGCCGGCGGCCGGTTTATCCATCACATTTTCCTTCAGATAGAACCAGCTATCAGCCCAGCCAAACTGCACGTCGGTTTCCCAACCGCCCGAATATTGATGCAGGATGCCCGTGATATAAACGGTTCCGTTAAACCGTTCGCCCACACCGTTCAGTCGCAGTAACTGGCCGGGTTTCAGAGCCGCATTGCCCCGAATACGCACCCGCCCGCTCGCCCTGGAAAGCTGGGTTTTCATGGCATAGGCATTGGCCCAGTCGCGCAGTTGATCGGTGCCTAAATTGCCGGGGTGATGCAGGGTCACGTCGGCCCCGATGACGTTGCCTAATTCCTGCGCCGGAAGATTACCGCTTGGAGCCAGATTGAACTGCCCATCTACGGTGTCCAGCGCCTGCGAGACTGAATTCCAGGATTGGCCTTTCACCTGCTTTAGCTGCCGATGGGCGTCCATTTCGGCCTCAAACTCAATAATGTTTTCGCCATAGGTCGCCACCGTTGGGCTGCCACCATCTGTCGTGGAGGGCTTTTTGATGACCAGGTGATCATCATCCGTCAGCACCAGCATTCCGTTCATCTCCGCCCTCGACAGCAGGAAATCCCAATCCGTGCAGTCGTACTGGAGCATCTGTTTATGCAGAAACGTGGTAGGGTCTGCCTGGGGTATCAATCCCGCGCTCTGGGCGATGGTTTCCCAAATCTGGCTGTCTGTCTTGTTGGGATAGTAGGTGTTTTTTCGCGCTCCGGTCAGTTTGATCGCTTTATTTTTGGCTTCGATCACTAATTGAGAAGCGCCCCCTGATCGGGCTTTTACCGCATGTTTGATAATGATTCCCTCAAATACGGTGGTGGCATCGCCGTCGTAGCCCAGTTGAATTTTCAGGGTATTGCCCGGCTTAAACAGCGCCTGATTACTCACCAAAAAATCACGACTGGCCGCGTCGCCGTCCTGGAGAGACACCTTTGCGTAGGCCAGCTTATTAAACGTCTTGTTGACCAGAATGTGGTTGATCCGTCCTACGGTGTCGGGCACAACAACGCCGTCCACGAACAGTTTTCGTGTGATAACGCTCGTTGGCGCGGAGGTTCCCGGTGGCAGGTTTCCCAGTGGATTCATTGGTCAGCAATTGGGGGGAAGATGAGCGTTGTGCCGGCCGTTAGCCGACGAAAGTTCTTCAGGCGATTGGCTCTGGCTACTTGTAGGTAATAGGTTTGATTCTGGTAAATCTGATGAACCAGCAACGGCAGAATATCCCCCTCATTTACCGCCCGAACATGGGTCAGATCAGGCGACGACAACATACCGACGATCTTACTGAATACCTTGTCGACCACTTCGGTAAAACTGGCGCTGATCTTAGCCCTAATGGGCAGACCAAACTTGTCGAACATGGTGTACGTAACGGTTGAGGAATTCAGGATGCAGCGGACAATGAACGTTCCGTACTGCACCAGTAGATAGGCCGGTCGGTGAATAACGCCCTTTATTTCGGTCGTGGCAGCTCTAAATAGGGCAATTTGTATCGGAATCGGAATTTTTACCCCGTTGGTATTAACGCCTGTTCCGTCGATGGTTAGCGTCAGCGTAAACGTCCGGGCTTTAACCCGTACGAAAGCCGGATCGCTGCCGGTTTCGCCGGTCGTACAGTGCGGGTTATACTCAACGTCTTCTTTGATCGCCACACTTTCTGGGTTGAACATAGCCAAAAACGGGACACCCATCGGGAAGCCCTGCTGACTTACCGGAATAATTTTCAGATTGAAAGGCAGTTTTAGCGCGTCCATCAGCGTTCCTGTTTTTCACGAAGAATTTCCAATACTTTTTCCACAATCTCAGCCACCGAATCTGGCCCGCTGCCGGGTGGACAATCGATCTCCGTCGCTCCGGTGCTGGGCGTAGGCTGAACAACGGTTCGTACAACGAGTTCGTTAATCTGTACGGGCATAATAAACTGGGTTTAAGGCTACTGCTGTCGCTCAAAAAACTGGTAGGCCAGTTCAATCGTCTCGAGAACCAGCGCGTTGTCGTTGGCTTTAAAATCGGAGGTGCTCCACTTGACCGGATACGCCTGCATTACTTTCCAGACGGCCAGCGGATCGCCCGCTTCGTTCTGAAGTGTAATGAGAATATCGCTCGGCTTGAACGACCGGGAAAGGTCCAGTGCAATGAAATACGCATTCATCGCATTCTGCATCCACTGCCGCAACGCCGTATTTGTAAGCATCCCCCGCTTCAACACCAGATTTGGATAGCGTGCCCGCTTGGGAAGTTTGTAGGTGAAGCCATTTTCTCCCCCTTCGTTCAAATCCTCCGTCGTAATATCTACCGACAGGCCACTTACTTCCTGAAACCGCTGCTCTGTGTCGCCACCAGCACCGGGCACGTCCAGGAAGTCCACTTTGAAAGAGAACGCTGCGGGCGGATAGTAGCTAGGCATAATCAGGCGGGTCGGAGGGTGATGCCTTCGTGGGCCAGCTCCACCGATTCGATGGCGATGTCGTTGCCCGTTGCCTTCAGGCTGGGGCCTTCACATTTAACGGGCCACGCCTGGGCAATTGTCCATACAAACACCGGTTGGCTCTCGTCGTTCAACAGCATAATGGTGAGGTCCCGGCGTTGTACGTTGGGCGTTCCGCTGTTATTAAACCACAGAAAGAAGTCATTGTCAGCCGTGAGCAGACCCCGTTTGAGCGTTATGTTGCCCGCTTTTCGCAGACCGGGCCGCTTCAGCGGGAGAGTGGTTGGCCCCATCATACCGTCGCGGTATTCTATGGCCTGGATTTCCTGCGTGAGGCCACTTACCTCCGAAAAGCCAACATTGGTTCCACCCCAGGACACGCTGAAATGGAATACGGGAATATGATATTTTGCCATGTGTGTAACAGATATGGATTAAGATTCCTGTGCTTTTTGCATGATTTTGAGCACAATAAACTCCGCTGGCCGAGCTACGGCCAGTTTGATCTCGACAATCATCAGGCCTTCCAGTACATCGTCAGGTGTCATGGTTTTATTCAAGCCTACCTGCACCTGGTAAGCTTGTTCGGGTTTGGCTCCGGCTAAAGCGCCATCGCGCCATTTCAGAAACAGGTAGCTTTCGATCATTGCCTGCACCCGTACCCAGGTTGGCGCTGTGTTGGGTTCAAAAACAGCCCAGTTAATCGACTTTTTGATGGATTCTTCCACCACACTCACAAACCGCCGGACGTTGATGTAACGCCATTCTTTATCGTTGCCGTCGAGAGTACGGGCACCAAAAACCTGCGTGCCATAACCCGGCATGTTGATAATGGCATTGATGGATTTACCCGCCACGTCATCGATGTTAAGCGTGTCTTGGTCAGTGCGGGAGATGGTGATTACGGCCTTAACGACGTTGGCCAGCCCCACGTTAGCCGGAGCTTTCCAGACTCCTCTAGACTCATCGACCCGGGCGTAAACGCCGGCGATGGCTGCCGCAGGAGGTAATACCAGATGATGCTGTTCAAACACATCCTTAAGGCGGTTATAAAGCACCTCATTCGCGGTTTTTACGGTATCGACCGTGCCATCCTTAAAGGGTCCGGTGTCAGTAGCAGTAGCGCCATTGACCGACACGAAATGATTCGTTATTTTAATCGTCTTGAACTTAGTTGTGGCAAATTCAGCATTATCGTTGTAGGTGTACGACGTTTCCAGATGCGGATAATACGCAGCTGCGTACCGCCGGAATTCTTTATCCAACGAGATGGCGCGGATTTTATCGACATCCGTTTTGATGTTGGCTGAATTTTTCGGGATAGTTGTACCCGGCACATCCAGAATCACGAAGCGGTCGCCCAGATCATGGGCTTGCTTCACTAAGGCTTCGGCCACCTCTTTAAACGCTCCATCACCCAGACTAATCGCTTCTGGCACTACCAGCAGGGTAGGTACGTCTTCGCTGGCCACTACATCGATGCCGGCCAGTAACTTAAGCTTGTCAATGGTATCGGTTAATTTTCCGACCGACACGATATAGCAGGGGCCTCCGCCATTGGCGAAGTAGAGTTTCATACTTTGGTGCAAAATGTGCGGACTGAGCGTGGCCGCAACTTTATCGATGTCGATTACATACCGCACAGGGTCCGTACCTTGTTGGTATTCGGTTATTTTGACCGAAAAAGCAGCCGGGTCTTCGGATGGTGATGTACCATAATACTGCTCAAATTCGCTGAATCCATTGATTTGGAATGCGACGTTGGTTAAATCCTCGCCCAGCGTATCTTTTGCTTTCTCGGTATACCCGATAAACGCAGGGATAGCGGTTTCTACTTCGGCGACTGAGGGAGGAAAAACGGGAATTTCTTCCACATAGACTCCCGGTGAACGGTATGTTGCCATTGGGTCTGCTTGGTTGTTTAAATAGTTATGGATACAGTCGAATACACAATCACGGCCTGAGTTGCCGAATCAATTTCTGAGCTTACGGATTCGGGAGTCGGGTAGGGTAGAACCCGCTCCAGCGCCGTACCCGAAAACGGAATACCATCGCTAACATTAACCCTGTAGGCAAGCGTTACGGTCGGCTTTGGATCGGGCTTTTCCAGTAGGTCAGCCTCCGTATCGCTCACAAACCGTACGCGATTTGGGGCGAGGTTCTGCCGGGAAAAATCAGGCAAATTCTCCCCAATCAACTCGTCTACGGCTACGTCGGATCGACTAAGTTTTATATCGTATCGCCAGCGACTTTGCCGGTGCTGAAAGCGCACTTTAAAGACCGGTCGTTCGGTAGTCATTGTGTGATCAGCCTCCACAATTCGATATAAAGCCGGTTGCGCAGAATCTACCACTAGCTCGACCGCGCCGAAAATAGCGTCATTGGTCAGCGTACCAAGCTGGCTCAATAAAGCCGTTCGCTGGTCGACAGTTTGTAGCTGGTCATCGGGTCTGACAGTTAGGGATTTTGTAATCGGTAAGTTTTCCCGACTTACTTCCGCTTCCGTATGTACCGGTTGATTCGTGAAAAAGAACAACGGCATACGAACGTTGGTGTTGGTAGGCAGATCCGTTATGGCAGGTATGTATGGGTTTCGTAAACGCATAACAAACAAGAGTTTGGACCCATTGGGAACTTGAGTAGTCAGGTTATCATCTGTGTTTTTTCGAACGTCGGCAAGCACTAAAAAGCCGGTTGCCGTCTGCCGGAAGAGCAACCCATAACGTTGCATCACCCGGAGCGTATCGGGTGCAGGTAGCCAGTCGAAATCAGCTACTTCGCCATTATTAATGCCGGTCTGGTTGGCGTAATAGGTGTTTTCAACGACTATACTAAACAGCGTCAGATAGGTGCTTTTAAACATGGCTGTCTCCGCTAATTGCTGTAATTGGTACCGAGTTTTGTTTGCTACGCGTTGAGAAAATAGTCAGTAGCCGCATTTTATAGACTACACTGGGCATCTGCTTGGTACCCAAAGACGCCCATAGATTATTTTGTTGCTCAAACGTCAGGTTGTGTAAACGCATAGACAACCGGTCAACCAGTTGCCAGCTTTTGTTGAGTGGATCTGTTACTTTGGCGTTTAAATTCGGGTAGTGAGTTTGGTCGAAAATCGGGTTCTCCTGAAAAAAACTAATGACATTTGATATGTCGCGAAGGGCCGATAAATAAAATGTTTTATGGGCAACAAAAAGGATATATAAATTCAAAATAACCGGCGGCTGCAATTCAATTAGCTGATTGTTTTCTGCCGGTCGATGACGCAGGTATTTTGAATCAATCTGTTCTTCTTCGATGCCGGCCAGCACAATCGCAATGTGATTTGTGTCATTAAAGCCGGGGCTACCATCTGAGTGAATTAATGATACGACTTCAGCGATATTTCCTGCGCTATAGTTGTCAGGATCGCGCTCAACTAGGTAGGCATCCAGTTCTTCCTGAATAAATTCTAATGCAGTCCTGATCATATATTCGCTTTTTTAATTGAGCGTTAAAAAGACTTAATAGCATTATTTTAGGTCTATCTGAAAGAATAGTTGAATTAGAAAAAAATAGTGAGCCCCGTTTTATTCTATTTATTCAACGGTAGCTTCGAATAGGAGGATATTATAAAAAGGTATATTACAGTGTCTTTAATGAACGGATAGTTAAAAAAAATAACTACCGAGATACAATTCATACATGAGCAATTGCTTTGTATGTAAGTGAAAATTTTAAACCAGAATTAGCATAAACCCAATGCAGAACTATAAATCCCTAAACGAGGATAAAGACTTGAAAGCCGTTCGGATTGATGATTTTTGGCCACTCACTGGTGCCGTGAGCGACTTGACCTATAACCCGGTTGCATACCCCAGTTGGCGGTAACTTTGTCTATTTGTAGGTAGTTGTAGATGCCTTCCCGCGCAGGATTGTGAACCGTCGGAGGGATCACTTCAGAAAATCTTGCATGCGCAGTGAGCACTCAACGCCTTAAAAAAGGCGTTGAGTGCTCGTAAAGACCAGTATGATTAAGTCAGGTGATCTCACCGGAGCGATGAGAATGTGATGGCTGAGCGTAATTCGCTCATTGAAAAATGATTGTAAACTAGCGCGTGGGTGTACTTCGTTTTCAGCAGCCGAAGTAGCTGTAGCAATTAATGCGTATAATACCGGTCGACCGTATGCATTGCTGAATTACTCAACCCCACCGGCGGACCGGCCCTTACCAAATGCATCAACGTAAGTGAAAACCAAAACTTCGCCGGGTGCTGGTGCTATGGTATCTGTACAAGAAAGTGCGATAGTGAAATGTGCAACCGGGCGGGTGGAGCGCTGATTCTACTACCTGTCCAACTTAATCTGTTGTATGCGGCAATTCTCATTACAGGCCCAGCCACAAATCAAGTTTATTAAGATCTGTTTTTTTTCGTTCTATGCTGAATAGTCAATTCAAGTGCGCCTTCAAAAAATTCAAGTAGCGCCTTTTCCAGGTGTTCTTCCAAATCGACAACCCTATAAATCTCCCCGTTAACCTCAAGTACTTCTTGCTGATAATGCTGATGGCGATCATCCAGGCTAATTGAATCAACTACCGTACTAGAGTGGCCACTATACCAGCTCAGAACACCATTCCACTGTTTACGCTTGGTAAACTTCAAATTCATGGCCAGGTTCTGCCGGGGCTTAACTACTTTCCCTGAAGAAGACGTGGTTACGAGGT
>CAXVWN010000409.1:0-5144 GCA_964263725.1 Spirosoma sp. | reverse complement strand
AATAAACCTTCGGTATTCGATAAGTAGGTCAAGGCCCGATGGTGCCGTAGATCGAACGGAATATCGCCAACCGATTGCGTAATGGGAATGACCAATTTTCCAAGCGTATGCGCGACACCCGTTTCGTAAAACACGTTTGGGTTTCGATCGGTAAAGTCAGTAATGACGGCTTTCGACGTAAAAATCAGATCGAACACATCCTGAATCAAAATGCTATTGTCCCAAATATCGTCGGCCCGTTTGCAGTCGATACCAAGCCGGGCACACACATTCCGGATAGCCGTGTATGTGCCGGAAAATTTGCTTTCAAAAGGCATCATAACCGATAAAACGTTCGACTCAACAGCTTTATCAGGAATACGGAATACGTCTGGTGCAAACGTAATAACGCGTTCGGGTATAACCGTTTGAACGGTCGATACAAAGTCCGGCACTTCGCGAATAGGGCGATTCATTATTGCTTTTTTTGCTTCCACAAAGTGCTCAATCTCATACAAGTTACTGCTGCTCTCGCTGAGCAATTTTGACAGAACCTGTAAGCTATTTCCTTCATAGTCAGCATCTTTAAAATCCAGACCACGTAGCAAGCGAGGATGGTCTTCTATCAACTCAAGGCTATCGGTAAGATACGCCACTTTAATCCAGTCAGACTTGGTGAAGTGATTCTGAATGAATTCATGTAACGCAAATAACCGGAGCATTCTCTGCTTGTTCTGCCTTGTCATATAGTTGACAAAAGTTAAATCGTAATACAACTATTATATATTAATGCAATTATATTCAATTTTTATATTATAACTAATAACTGAATGAAAATTTAATAAACTAAAAAAGCCATCTCCGAAGAAATGGCTTTTAAATCAAATTGATAAGGTGGACTAAAACTGCCAGCGAACAAAGGCTTCCATCGCTTCGTATTCAGCCAGGCCAAGCCGATTGTATAGGCCAGCCGTAGTACGGTTGCGCTCTTCGGCCCGTTGCCAGAACTCCCGCGAATCGGTGCCCTGATACACGACGCCATCTTTTTGAGACTGGTGTTTGAAAATTCCCAGACGCTTTTTCGTGACCTGATCGGGCGACATTGGAACGGCCATCTCAATTTCGTGAATATCCCACTCAGCCCAGGCACCTCGATAGAGCCAGATCCAGCAGTCTTTCATGAAATCACGATCCTTCAGGCGACGAACAGATTCAAATATAGCGTCCAGGCAAACTTTGTGCGTGCCATGCGGATCGGCTAGATCACCGGCGGCATAGATTTGATGCGGTTTGATTTCTTCAATCAACGCCATCGTAATCAGGATATCTTCTTCGCTGAGCGGTTTCTTGGCTACGGTTCCGGTTTCGTAGAACGGCATATTTAAGAAGTGCGCATTACTGACCGGGATACCCACAAACCGACAGGTGGATTTAGCCTCTCCCATCCGAATTAATCCCTTTACATAGCGCACCTCAGCAGTGTCCATTTGAGAGTCTTTTTTCTCCCGTAATGACTCAGCCGCGTCCTGAAAAATGCGAGTAGCTTCGGGGCTGTCGATACTAAATTTAGTATTGAAATCCACTACGTAATCGGCAAAACGAAGCGCTTCATCATCCGCAACGGCAATATTGCCGGAGGTTTGATAGCCTATATGAACCTCATGCCCCTGATCGCGCAGGCGTTGAAAAGTGCCACCCATCGAGATAATATCATCATCGGGGTGCGGGCTAAAAATCAGGCAGCGTTTGTGAGCAGGCGTAGCCCGTTCCGGTCGATTGGAATCGTCGGCGTTGGGTTTACCACCCGGCCAGCCTGTAATGGTATACTGAAGTTGATTGAAAACGTCGATGTTAATGTCGTACGACTGGCCGTACTGAGCCAGCAAATCGCTCATCCCATTATCGTTGTAATCCCGGTCGGTCAGCTTAAGAATAGGCTTGCCAAGCGTCAATGACAGATGGGTGACGGCCTTTTTCTTCATTTTGTTGTCCCACAAAACCGAATCCACCAGCCAGGGCGTTTTCATGCGGGTCAACTCCGAAGCGGCTGCCTGATCAATCACAAACAAGGCATTCGGGTGCGTTTGAAGGTACGAAGCCGGATTCAATTCGGTTACCAGCCCTTCAACTGCTCCCCGAATAACGGGTGCTTTGCGCTCACCCCATGCCAGCAACAACACACGTCGGGCACTCAAAATGCTCGAAACACCCATGGTGATTGCCTTGCGGGGCGTTTTTGGCAACCCACCGAAATCTACCGAAGCCGCTGACCGCGTAGAATTATCGAGCATCATCAGGCGGGTATGCGAATTAATGAGCGAACCCGGTTCGTTGAACCCGATGTGACCATTACCACCAATACCCAGCAATTGGAAATCCAGCCCACCGGCCGCTTCAATCTCAGCTTCGTATTGCTTCGTAAACGCACCAATTTTATCTATCTGGGCCGTTCCATCTGGCAAATGATAGTTGCCAGATGGAATGTCGACATGGTCGAACAACTGTTCGCGCATAAACCGCCAGTAGCTCTGTAGCGAGTCTGGTTCCATTGGGTAATATTCGTCCAGGTTGAACGAAATGACATTATGGAAGCTTAGCCCTTCCTCACGATGCATCCGAATTAGCTCGGCATAAACCGTTTTTGGTGATGAGCCGGTCGCCAGACCCAGCACGCAGGGTTTACCCTCGCTTTGTTTCTGACGGATCAAATTAGCAATTTCCTGAGCCACCGCCCGCGACGCATCTTTAGCATCGGCATAGATGTGAGTCGGTATTTTTTCGTAGGTAATGGCCGACTGAATAGGGCCACCAGTGAGTGATGCGCCCGGAATTTGCCCGTCCGGGCTATCGAGTAAAGAAGACTCCGTAATCATGATGCGCTGTGCGGAGAAAAGATGAGACAGCACAAAGGTCGAAAAAAATCAGCTAGTTTTTAGCTAATTTGAATCACGAAGTCAATATTTTTAAAATTTTTTATTAATACACAAGACACATTTCGGCTTCTTTACTGACGAGCTAACTGGTCGGCAACAGTCGCCGTTTCTAATGAGTGCAGCCCATTTTGTTCGGTAATAATCCGGTGTGTTACAGGGTAATGAATGGCACTAACCTGATCACGAAACATCAGCCGCAGTAACTCACCATACAGGTGCTGTTTTTCATCGCCAAACCCAAACCGAAGTTCAATTTGCTGATAGGCATCGAACTCTTTATGGCGGCCACGCAAAGGCAAATCTTTATTACTGATGTTAGCCGTTACATTAAGTTGTGCACCTGGAAACAGGTCCATCAGCGCGCGGGTTGTTTCCTCATCGGCCACACAACGCAGTATCATCCGGGTTGGCACCCACTCAAAAAGAGTGATATCTCCGCGTTCAAATACCAATCGCATTTCCTGACGATCCATACGCCCGGTTTGCGTAAAGCCGTGATAAAAATTGACCAGTTTTTTTCCGGTTACGTCATCACCATATTCGACAATGGCTTGCACCTGATCTTCTATATCCTGTATATCCTGGCTGTTTTGCGAATCCACGCTGGGCCGCTTAATTATCTGCGCAGCTTTTACGGTGCCGTTACCAAACCAGCCCTCAAACATATCGAAGAAATGAACGGCATGTTCAATGAAAATTCCGCCCGATTTGGTGCGATCCCAGAACCAGTGTTCGGGAGAAAGACCCTCGTCACCTGCGTAATTTTCAAAATATCCGTGCAGAAAATCACCAAGCAACTTCTTATCGATCAGGTGTTTGACGCGGGCAAACATTGGATTGTAACGTTGCATCAGGTTCGTGACCATTAGCAATCCTTTCTGCTTTGCCAGCGCCAGCATTTCTGACCCTTGCTCGGGGTTCATGGCCAACGGTTTTTCACAAATGACATGTTTCCCGGCGTTCAGCGCCAGCATAGACTGCTCGTAATGTAAAAACGGGGGCGTGGCAATGTATATGACATCCACATCGGGATGATTGACTAATTCCTCAATACTACCTAACTGTTCAGCGCCAAATCGTTTGGCCGTTCTGCCGGCTTCTTCTCGTTTGGACCCGGCAATGGCAACTAATTTTGTATTGGGGGTTTGTAAAAATTGCTGAACAGCGAAAAGTCCAAAGCCACCCATACCAATAACGCCAATACCAATTTCGCGGTCTTTCGATGCGGTTGTTTCCATAGTTACAGTGTGTTGTATACTAAAGAACAACTGTTGGATTAGGGTTAAGGTTATGGAAACCTTTTTCCCAAGCGGTTAACAAGGCCGAACTAATATAGGGATCGTGTCCAGTAAATCATCGGTTTAGCGGTCTCCATAATCTCATTTCGATCAGGCCAGATGAATTCGCTTTGTAGACTGCTATCACGCTGATAGCCGCGTTTTGTCCAGAAGGCATCGAGGGGTTGATAATCTGCGGGGCGAAGTGGATGATCGACAGGGCGTTGCACCGCACAGAAGCAAGTCATTGTGTACTGCCTAAAGTAGCGGGCATGGGCTTCGCGCTCATCGAAGAATCGATGCCCCAAGCCCAAACCCCGATAGGCGGGCAACAGGATGCTCTCGCCAAAATACATAATTGAATCAAGATCATAACCTGCGGTTACGAAAGGTAGCTGCACCTCGGCGGTTTCGTCGCGCAGGGGCAAAGCAGTCGTTGCGCCAACCAGTTGAGCGCCATCGTAAACGGCAAATAATAGCGAACGTTCGGCACGGGCGTACGTTTCCAGATAGCTTTTCTCGTAAGCAACAGACCCTTCGTATAAATAAGGGAAGTCGTGAAAAACCGCGATGCGTAATGCGGCCAAGTCGTCGAACACAGTCCGAAATGCAGCGCCTGTCAACCGGCGAAAAGTCAGTGATGAATAGTCTATGGCCGACAAAATGCTATTGATTACCCAGGACGAGCGATTCCCAGAGTGGCAAATTATAATATGTAGTGATTCGGGTAATTTGCCCATTTACAACGTCGAGAAACGAACCGGCAGGCAGCACATACGTTTGGCCGGTAGCCTGTGGCAAATCGCCATCGGTTTTTTTATAGACCCCGTTCACAACAAACTCACAGGCAACGCGTGTATCGGTTGGCTCCGTCATAATAACCATGTCGGTCAGGGTTTCGTCATAGCAGTCGTCCATGTGTTGAAGGAACTGGCTGAATATGTCTTTCCCGGTA
>CAXVWN010000408.1:0-13197 GCA_964263725.1 Spirosoma sp. | reverse complement strand
TAACGGCAGCTTAATCGACCGAAAAAGGCGGTAGAATACGTATATAATGCCCAGAAGAAAGACAAAAGCAGCAAAGACTAACCAGCGAAAGTTTACCGTTCCCGTCAGCTTATACATAGCCAGGGTAATTAGTTTCGCCATTAAAATACGATGCTCATTATTCGGGCGAAGTAACCAGTCAAGCTTATCACCAAGGGTCGGCGCATCAATATAGCCAACCATAAAGCTTAGAAACGCATCAATGTCGTCCATCCAGGGCACATTGACAGCGTAGGTAAACAATAGTATGCTAAAGCAAATGATTGGTACAACTAGCAACACATAACTAATTACTTGTAATTGGCCAGATGCTTTTCGTTGATGTTGAGGCATAGAAACTAGATTCATATACTAGATCACACGTTTCGGTATTTTCGCTGTATTCGGTATAATTCATACCACATTTTCAAAACATAGCCTGAGCTAATGCGCGAGTCACTTTGTTCAGTCCATTGCCGCAATGGATACTCGGCAACATGCTTTAATACGTTTGACCGTCCCTGCTTCTGAATCAGCCGGGCCAGTAATTCCACATCGAACAACCAGGGACTAATAAACGACTCCCGGAACAGGTCGGCAACGATCTCCCGCCGAAATAATTTAGCCCCGCATTGGGAATCATAAATGGGTAATTTCAGGATATAGCTGATTATAGTCGCAATGACCCGCCCGACATAATGCCGAAACGGGTTACGCTGAATGTCGACGCCCAGAAACTTAATACGCGATCCCATAACCAAAGCGAGCGCTGGATTTGCATCCAGTATAGCGGTTAAGTCAGCAATGGCAGTTAGTGGAGTAGCGAGGTCGGCGTCTAAAAAGCCCAGGTAATCGAATGACTTGTTAACGCAGTGCAACATACCAGACCGAACCGCTCCGGCTTTACCCTGATTTTGGGCCAAAATTAAGGCTTCTATTCGATCAGGATATTGCGCCTGCATCGTTTCCAGCACAGTTCGGGTATGATCGGTGCTGCCATCATCCACAAAGCAAAAATTCACGTCCGCACGCTGTCCCGCATACGCCAGAAACACATCGGACGGGAGCCGGGTGGCTTCGTTATAACACGGAATTATAATGCAAACAGACGACATACGGCCTTTAACGGGTGGCGGTGAGAGTAGAGTCAAGAATAATTGTTTTATGGCCGTAATATCCTGCCTGACAACGATTCCACCAGTGCGTTTGGTCGGGTTTGACGTCTTCGACGAATAAGCTGGGTGGATATACACTGATGGGTCGCAGACGAACAATGTCGGCCGATGACAACAGTTGGCGGTGCCGTTCGGTCATCTCGCGATCATAGGTAGCCGCGTTGCCGCTTAGCCAGTCGGTATATACCTGATTAACAGACTTACTGACGACAATACTACCAATCAGCCACACAGCTGTTACCATCCATACGAGGGCAGGCCACCGTTGAACAAGGGCTAGACTTCGTCCTCGTCGGTCTAACCAACCGACCCAAACGGTCAGTACATAAAACCAGCCTAAGGCAAAGAAAATAAAGAGAATGTTCATGGTTCGGGCGTAGGGTGGAATGCCCAGACCATAATAGGATGGAAAAATTATGGCGGCCAATAAGCCGATATAAACAAGGGTGAGTAAACCGGCCGGGAGCAAAAATAATTCGCGCACGGGGCTACCGTGCCGCACAACCCGACGGGCCAGGGGTATAAAAAGCAGCGAAAGGGGTATAATCGGCGTCTTAAGCAACCAGCCAACCATAGAACGGGCCAGCCAGATAAATGACGATAGCACCGAGGGGATCAACTCGCCAGCTTTCGCCTGATTGCTGCCCATACGAATAGCATTTCCCGGTGCCCGAAATAGTAACCAGGCCGATACAATAGCCACGACAACCAACCAGACCAGCAGTGGGTCGAACCGCCGAAGAAATACCAATCGGTAGCCTACGATAGCCAGTAGTAACAGAATCAGAAGAACCAAGTGCGTTTCGCCAGAGCCAACGGTGGCAAATACCAGAAAACTTGCCCAGATAGCTGTCAACCATTTCAACACGCCTTCTGGTAGCCGATACCATCTGATAAGAACGGCCAGCAGATAAATAGTCAATATAGTTGGAACGGTATAAGTAGCAATGGCGGCTGTCCAGAAAAATGCTTCGACTGTGCTTTGCAGAGCCAAAACAACCAGAAAAAATAGTACCGCTGTGACTATTAAACGATTTTTTAGTGCCTCGCCCCGGAAAAGCTCGCTTGTTAAGGCATAAACAGAGCCAGCTAAGGCGGTGATCATCAAGGCCGGAATAAACCGATAGCCATTATACCAACCCCATACCAGGGGGCTGCCATGCACCAGCATATTAGAGAAATAACGCCCTGTCCATCCATCATAATAAAACTTCTGGGCTTGCCAGAAACCATATCGGGTAGCTGTATCGGCAAAGCAATAATCGTCGGCAGCCGATGGATGATTGTGCAACGAAAGCAGCAGCAACGGCACGTAAACCAGTAAAAACAAAAAGATAACGATTATGGTCGCTAACCGGTCAATAAGCGGATGTTTCATGCACAAATTCGTAGAGAAGTACAGGAGGCCAGTTGTGTGCCATTTGTCCCGTTTCCTTCTAATGTAAGTCTATTTCCAAATCACCCCCGGTGGGCGTGGTTGTCGTAGGTTTCTGGTTATTCAGAAATGGATAAGCCAGTACAGCAATTAGAATAACAAGCGTACCAATATAAAAGCCTGATGTCATGTGTTCGGTATCGCCAAAAATCAATACAGCCAGTATAATGCCATATACAGGCTCCAAATTTACAGTTAATATGGCCAGATAAGGCGAAAATTTTCTCAAAAGGCGAACCCCAACTGTATACGCATAGACGGTGCAAACCATTGAAAGTATCACTAACCAAAGCCATTGCGCCATCGTTTGGGGAGCATACTGACCAACGGCACCTGTTCCTGGCGTATCAAATTGCTGCACCATCAGCCACAAAATCAACGCACCCAGTAAGGCGCCGGCCATTTCATAGAACGAAATAACCAGGGCATCAATACGGTGTGTAAACCGACTGTTAATAATGGTAAATAGTGATGATAACATAGCCGAACCTACGGCAACGGACAATCCAACAACCTTGTCAAATTCAAACCGAAAAATGAGGTAAAGACCAGCCATAACAACCGCCCCCAGCGCTACTTCAATGGGGCGTACCCGCCGACGCAACAGAAGCGGCTCCAGCACACTTGCCCAAAGTGAACTGGTAGCCATACCAGCCAGACAAACCGAGACATTAGACAACCGGGCGGCCAGAAAAAACAAGACCCAGTGCAGGCCAATTATTCCACCCGTAGCCAGCAATTTCCACCGATCGGCCGGTGAAACGCGTATGTTTTGCTTACGAATCAGTAGTACGACACTTAGGCCAAAAACAGCCAGCAACGTGCGAAACAAAACAACTGCCGACGAATCGAGCGGTTCCAGAAGTTTACCAAGAATAGCCGTAAAGCCCCAAATCAGAACAATGAAATGAAGTTGAAAGTAGTCCGTAAATGAAGCCTTTTGAGACATAAATGATGAATTGAAAGTTGAGAATAATGAATACCACTAAATTGGTAGCCATTTATCATGCTCAACTCTTCTGCGTTACCGGGGAATGGTATTGTACAGGAGCACACCGATAGCGGCAAAAATAGCATTTGGCAACCAGACCGCCACTATTGGATTGAGGTTACCCGATTCGGCAATACCCTTTGCCAACATAAAGAACAAAAGGTACGTAAAGGCCAGAAGGAAACCGAGAGCCACTTGCCAGCCCACACCACGGCGACTCTTGCGAGCCGACATGATTACCCCAATAACAGTTAAAATAATGATGGCGAATGGCCGCGTATCACGGCTGTATTTTTCGAGCAGATACGTTTCAACGCCGTCGGCACCACGGCTCTGTAAAATCTCAATTCGCTTGTTGAGTTCGGGGCGCGTGAGCGTTTCGTAGAGGTTAAAATCTGAGCCAAAATCGTCGGGCTTTAGATTCAGCGTCGTGTCAATTTTTGCACCGGGTGTCAGCGTTTCGGTTAATCCGTTGATGGTGCGGACTTTATAATCGTAGATCGTCCACTTCTTCTTTTTAACATCCCACTCAATATGGTCGGCGGAGAGTTTCTGTTTAAGCTGGTTGCCCTCCACCCGCTCCATCGTAAACTTATACCCCGTGTTACTCTGGTTGTTATAACTTTCCAGATAAGCATAGGTGTTGGGAGCAATCTTCAAATGCACATTTCGCCCGGAGTAGGTATAGGCATCATTAATGTATTTTATCTCGAACGCAATCCGCGTCTTGTTGGCCTTCGGAATTACGTAATTGACCATAAAATAGGTCGCTACGGCCAGCACTGATGCGCCCAACACATATGGCAACAGAAACCGAACAAAACTAACCCCACTGCTCAGGATAGCAATAATTTCGGTACGAGCGGCCAGCCGTGACGTTAGAAATACCGTGGCAATAAAAACCATTAGCGGGCTGATGTAATTTGCCCAGTACGGAATAAAATTGAGGTAATAATTAAAGAGGATTTCGTTGCCGGGCGCGTGGGTTTTATGAAAATTGTCCACCTTTTCGGTATAGTCAATCATAACCACCACGAGCACAATCACCAGCACCACGAAGATGTATGTTTGCAGAAAACGTTTGAGAATATAGGCGTCTAAAAGTTTCATTTTTTATACTGTCGGTTGCTTAGAAACCGACATGTTGAGCTGTTTCGTACACCGATTTTAAGAAACCGACATCACGCAAAAAGGGTCTGCTTACTCCGGCGAATCAGTTTACCAGTAAATTTTTAGCGACCTCGTAACTGACAAAAACGGTGCGCCCGGTGTCAACCTTTACTAGCACAGACTTGTCGAAAGCGTTGATTTCATTGATGGTTACGGTGCAACCGAGGGTTAGATTCGAGTGGTCAAGATGTTGTAGAAATTCGGTTGAGTGTTCCAGCACGGCCATCAGGCAAACGCCCTCTCCGGCTGCTACGTCTGACAGTTTCCGGTAGCCGGTTTCGGGCATTTGTCCGGCAGGTGTCGGAATTGGGTCACCGTGCGGATCAAACTGTGGATATCCCAAATACGTATCTAAGCGGGTCACTAATTCTTCTGACCGAATGTGTTCCAACTCTTCGGCAATTTCATGGACTTCATCCCAGCCAAAACCGAGCTTCTGCACCAGAAAAACCTCCCAAAGCCGATGCCGGCGAATGATCTGCAACGCCAGTCGTTCGCCTTCTTCGGTTAATCGAACACCTTGATATTTTTTATAATGAACCAACTGTTTATCAGCCAATTTACGCAGCATGTCCGTTACCGATGCGGCCTTTGTTGCTGTCATTTCTGCCAGAGCATTCGTGCTGACTTCACCCTGCTGACGAGTGGCAAGGTAGTAGATAGTCTTCAGGTAATTTTCTTCGGTAAATGAGTGCATGAAAAGAGGGCTGCTTATTCACAACAGTTGAATAAACTAAAACAGTTTACCCGCAAAGGTAGTTTTAATGTTAAACTTTCTAAAAATTTAGATTAGCCTAAATTTTTATTTAAACAATACATATCTTTGGTACGTTATGTAGTTGCTCAATGAATTACGGGCTATTGATAAATAGCTAAGCCTAGATTAATTAATCAGCCAGTCAACGTATAATATGAAAAAATGGAAGCAACAGATACGTCGATGAAAGGCTGGCGGCAGGAGAATAACGCAAACTCACTGGCCGACGTACATAGTTCAGTTCATGTGCCAACGGGTGCGGGATTTTTTAAGACATTACGAGCTTATGCTGGTCCGGGTTTAATGGTTGCGGTGGGCTATATGGACCCCGGCAACTGGGCTACCGATATTGCGGGCGGTGCCCGCTATGGCTATCGGTTGTTATCTGTCGTGCTGATTTCCAACCTGTTTGCTATTCTACTTCAGCATTTAGCACTCAAACTAGGCATTGCTACTGGCCGGGACCTTGCTCAGGCCTGCCGCGATCATTTTAGCCGACCAACCGCTATTGGGTTGTGGCTTCTGGCCGAAATTGCTATTGCCGCCACCGATCTGGCCGAAGTAATCGGCTCGGCAATTGCGCTCAATCTGCTGTTTGGCTTGCCCCTCACAATAGGCATTCTTATTACAGCGCTGGATGTTTTGCTGCTTTTATACTTACAGAATAAAGGATTTCAGTTGCTTGAACGGGTTGTTGCCAGCCTGATTTTTTTAATTGTAGGCTGTTTCGGTTACGAGTTGCTGATATCTAAACCCGACATTGCCAATGTGATATCGGGTCTGGTGCCACGTGCTGAAGTCATTACCAATCCGGGTATGCTGTACATTGCAATCGGGATATTAGGCGCTACCGTTATGCCGCACAACCTGTATTTGCACTCTAGTATTGTACAGACCCGAGATTTTGGTCGCAACGATATTGGCCGAAAATCAGCCATCAAATTCGCGACCATCGACTCGACAGTCTCCCTGTTTCTGGCATTTTTTATCAACGCGGCCATCCTCATTTTGTCGGCGTCTGCCTTTCACTTTTCGGGCAATCAACAAGTGGCCGACATTACTGATGCTCACCGCTTACTCGACCCAATTTTGGGCGTAAAGATGGCTGGTATCTTGTTTGCAGTAGCCTTGCTGGCTTCGGGTCAAAACTCCACACTAACAGGCACGCTCGCCGGTCAGATTGTGATGGAAGGATTTATTAATCTGCGTGTTAAACCCTGGTTGCGTCGGCTTATTACACGTTTGGTGGCCATTGTCCCGGCACTGGTCGTGGCTATTCTTTATGGCGAACACGGCACCAGTGAGTTGCTTGTATTCAGCCAGGTTATTTTATCCTTGCAGCTTAGTTTTGCGGTCGTTCCTCTGGTTTCATTCACGAATGACAAAGCAAAAATGGGCCGCTTTGTCAATCCTGTCTGGATCAAAGCATTATCGTGGGTGGTAGCGGTACTTATCATTTGTTTGAATGGGTATTTGTTATGGGATACACTATTCTGATATATCTCCCGCCACATCGTCAACTAGTTAAAGCAAGTTTACCGGAAACAAGAGCGAGACTTCACCAACTACAGTGGTGAAGTCTCGCTCTTGTTTATATACCCAATGAATTGCCAACCTCTATCACCCAGAATATTAAAAAACTGGCTTATTAATTGAATCCTTTTCTGACGCCAACTTCAACGCAAAAAGCGTAGGCATCAGGAATGGCGTACGTGCCGACGTTAATGAAACACGCTGATATACTTGCCTGTTATAGACCAGCGTGTCATGAAAAGTTTGGGTCGAAATAATATAATCGACTGGGTGTGGTTGGCTAAATATCCGACTGGCTGTCACTACGTTCACATGATATAAGCGTATAGGTGGTTTGAATTCCTGAAACCAGACGTAATCCCAATCATCTTCTCCCAGCACTAATCCAATCTGGAGAGAGTCACGCTTTTGCTGCTTGACAAACGAAACGATAGACTGATAAAATGGCCTCAATTGAGGCCGATTAACGTAATAGTTTTCGTTTCGTCCGTTCAGGAATGATACTGGCTGCGTAAGTGGCGGCAGTGTAATTAATGGCCTGAAGGGATTAGTGAGCGCAAAGCAAAGGGCGGATGCAAATACAATTCTAGTCAGCCAGGTCGCCCACCATTGAGTAGTGCCAACTAAGTAATAAGCCAAAACCGGACAGGCTAATAGAAATAGAGGTGAGTGAAGTCGGCTATGCCAGGGTTGCCACTTTAGGTAAGCGCAAAACAAGAGGAACATACAAATTACGACTACCGATAATACTTTGTAAGGCTGTTGTATAATCTGTTTCTTGGGCCAAAACAGCCAGCTTACAGTGCTGCCAAACCAAAGCAGATGCACCAGATTTGAGGCATTATCTTCGTTGTTACTAAGCATGGGGAGATTGAATTTCGTACCAGCGAAGGTTGTACTACTGTCTGTTACCGAAATATTCATCCATTTATGCAATTGCTCAACACCATGCTGTGCTAGCCAATGAAGGCCGGGAAAACCAAAGTGTATGGCTAAATTCCGGCTAATGGCAGACACCATCATGCCAAAAGAATGTACTTCATTTGTGTAGTGAATTTGTTCTTTGGGGTCTGTCAGCGGGTACCCATATACTGATATATTGCGAAAATAGTGACCCGCATTTATCGCCAAGGCCAGACCCACTACCAGCAAGCTACCACCAGCCAAAGAAATCATAGCTATTAACCAACCACGCCGGGGTAGCCGAACTAACTCTCCTATGGCCCATGCAGCCAACAATGGGGCCGCAAATAAGTAGGCTGTTCCCTTAGTCAGGTATGCAAATCCCAATGCCAAACCTGCCCATATTAAATCAGCAATATGCCGCTTCTGATAATAGCGCAGCAAACAGACAGCCAGTGCTATTAAATAATAGGAGACAACAACGTCATTTTGTGTTGATGAGGTCTGAAGCACTACCATCGGAATGGTAGCCGCAGCAAAAACCGTAGCCAGTTGCTGCGGGCGGTTTCCACCGAGCATTCGGGTCAATAAGGACAGTGTAATACAACAACCAGCGCCAGCTACCCATTGAATGGTGTTAGCAAACAGATCGGATCCGCTCAACGCTACGGTATGTAGAATAATCCATTCTGCCAACGGAGGTTGATACAATTGTCTCTCAATATGCGTCGCGAAGGGCCGAACACTTTGCTGCTGCATCCAATGGCCGATACGGCCCATATGATACGTTAGGGAGTCATTGTTATTGGGCGGATAAAGCAACGCAGTTAGTAATGTAAGCCCCAATACAGTTGATGCAGCAACCAGCCAAAACCGTTCAAGCCGAGATAAAGCCGACCACCGAAGGAAGGAGAATGAACGCAAGGGGACACGCTGACTGATTGCCCAGATTAGGCTGCATAAGGCAATGGCGAGCCAAATCCAGCTAAGGTGAGTTTCGTTTAATGCAGACGTGATGCTCAATGCTTCGGTCAATCCTACAATCAGTGCTGTAGTCAAGAGAGAGGCCTTAAGGAAGCCAAATCGAACTGGTGCTTCTACTTCGCGACGACGATATAACCCCGATTGGCCATACCATAAACTAGCGACTGAAAACAGCATCAGAATTAACTTCACGATCAGCTTTATATGAGTTTATATTGATCTGATCCTGGCTACTGGCAAATATATTGTATTTAAGAATGCAGTAAATGGCTCGAAACCCATCCTTCCAGCTAATTTTTTTGCCTTCAGCATACGTCCGTCCGTAATAAGAGATACCTACCTCGTAGATGCGAATGTTTGGAATACGGGATACTTTGGCCGTTACTTCCGGCTCAAAACCAAACCGCTTTTCTTTAAGATCCACCTGTTTGATAATCGACGTACGAAACGCTTTGTAACACGTCTCCATATCGGTCAAGTTAAGGTCAGTAAACATGTTTGAAAGCAACGTCAGGAAGCGGTTCCCAATCGAATGCCAGAAGAAAAGGACCCGGTGTGGGCGACCACCCAAAAACCGCGACCCAAACACAACATCAGCTTTTTCTTCCAATAGCGGCATCAGAAGGATGTTATATTCACGGGGATCGTATTCCAGATCAGCATCTTGTATAATCAGAAAGTCGCCAGTTGCATAGTTGATTCCTGTATGTAAAGCCGCGCCTTTTCCCTGATTGATTTTATGACGAACGTAGTGGACTTGAACCTGACTGTGGGTGTTGATAAACTGATGAACAACTTTCTGGGTCTGGTCTTTTGAGCAGTCGTCAACAACGATAATTTCTCGGTCAAGATCCTCTGGCAGAGGGACAGAATATACTCGATCCAGTAAGGTCCGAATAGTCTTCTCCTCGTTATAGGCTGGAATGACAATAGATACTTTCATTAAAAGAGAGAGTTTGGTGTTATAGATAAGTTACAATTAAATACGAATTATGGTATCTTACTATACACTAATCGGGTAGCGATCAGAGTACATATAAATTGGCTTTTGTTGAATTTGGCGAGAAATATTTATGGTACTAGTACGACCATTGCCGAAGCCCGGCACATCAAAAAAACTGCTTGAGAACCTTGGGCGATAAAGTATTACCATATTCCTTGAGACTGCCCTACAGGTGCAATTAGCCAAAATACCTACATAATTCCAAATTAGTAAACTACTATTACATGTGTTCATCAAAAACCAGCCATTCAACACCACAATTACTACATAATTCTAAATTAGTAGACTACCAGTACAAATACTCATCAAAAACCTATCCTATATCAACACATTGCATAGATAATTTCAAATTAGTAGACTACTGAATCTACTAAAAAGAGATGGCCCGTTAAAGAAACGGGCCATCTGCTAAACACACCTAATTAAACAAAACCCAGAGAAACTGTACATTTAAGCGGCACAATATGTACGTCTTAAATGATACTTTGGTTTTATGATATGAATGCCCTTTAATCTCCTTCTCCTGGCTGATTAAATTTTATACAGACTACTCAGCAGAGAAAGCTTGTTAGATGAGCTGTAACGCCTTTTTTTGGATGCATACTGTAAGCTGATAGCATCTGCGTACCTTAGCAATAGTAGGTTCCGGCAGGTATTTTCAGCAGCTTGATAAATTCATAATTGACCCTTTGCTCACTTTTTGGGGCTTTTTCGTATCGTGTAACTTTCGATAAACTAAACGTTGATGAAGCTAAACATCGGTTATCTTTGCGCCGTTTTGACCCGCTCGTAGAACAAAAAGGCGAAAGCCTATTTTATGGAAGACAAAAAACATATAGATACCGTTACGGCCGCAGGTCTGCTAGTGGCAATGGGTATTATCTACGGCGACATCGGTACGTCGCCTTTATATACACTCCGGGCTATTATTGGGCCAAACAATCCTATCCGAGCCGACGTTGTCCGTGGAGCGCTCTCTTGTGTATTGTGGACGTTAACACTCCAAACAACTGTTAAGTATGTTATCCTGATTTTACGGGCAGACAACCGGGGAGAAGGAGGTATTTTCGCGCTGTATGCCTTGGTTCGTCGGCACGCACGCTGGCTTACACTCCCGGCTATTATTGGTGGGGCGGCCCTCCTGGCCGATGGTATTATTACGCCACCTATTTCGGTTTCCTCGGCGGTAGAAGGGCTAAGGTTACTCTATCCGGCCATCACTCATTTGCAAATCATTGAGATCGTCATCGCGATTTTAACGATTCTCTTCCTGATTCAGGTCTTTGGAACCAACGTAGTGGGTACGGCTTTTGGGCCTATTATGCTGGTGTGGTTTGTCATGCTGGGTACGCTCGGCGCCATTCAGATTGCACATGCTCCGGGTATTCTGGCCGCGGCCAATCCGTACTACGCCTGGTGGCTACTCTCCGAATATCCGGGTGGTTTCTGGCTTTTAGGTTCGGTTTTTCTCTGTACTACGGGTGCAGAAGCGCTGTATTCCGATATGGGCCACTGCGGCCGGTCAAATATTCGGGTTAGCTGGGTGTTTGTCAAATCATGCCTGATACTCAATTACTTTGGCCAGGGCGCCTGGCTTGTAAGCATGCAGGGCCAGACACTAAAAGATCGAATTCCGTTCTATGAAGTAATGCCGCCCTGGTTTCTGACGATCGGTATTGTTATCGCTACAGCCGCTACTGTTATTGCCAGTCAGGCCCTAATCAGCGGCTCGTTTACGCTCATCAGTGAAGCCATTCGTCTGAATTTCTGGCCTAAAGTTCTGCTACGCTATCCAAGCGTTCAGAAAGGTCAGCTCTTTGTGCCAAGCGTTAATATGCTGCTTTGGGCAGGATGCGTAGGTGTGGTACTTTATTTCCGGGAGTCATCAAATATGGAAGCAGCCTACGGGCTGGCCATTACACTGACGATGCTGATGACGACCCTGCTTATGTCATATTACCTGTACACACATAAATATCAGGCGTGGTGGGTTGTGTTATTTCTGACCGTTTATTTGGGGATTGAAGGCTCGTTTCTGGTCGCAAATCTTATCAAATTCCCGCATGGCGGCTGGGTATCGGTATTGATCGGCGCCACTATTGCCGGGGTCATGTACATCTGGCTGCAGGCGTTCCAGATCAAGCTTCGCCTGACAGAATATGTCCGAATCGACCAGTACACGCAGGCCATTAAAGAACTCAGTCGTGACATAAGTATTCCGAAATATGCCACGCACATCGTGTTCATGAGCAATGCTGCCCGGCAATCGGAGATTGAGTCAAAAATCATTTATTCGATCTTCCAGAAACGTCCGAAACGCGCTGATATTTACTGGTTCGTCCATGTCGATACCACCGATGATCCTTATACAATGGAGTATAAAGTGAACACCATTGCTCCCGACGATGCTTATAAAGTGACGTTTAAATTGGGGTTCCGGGTTGAACAGCGTATTAATTTGTTCTTCCGCAAGGTGATCGAAGACATGGTAAAAAATAAAGAAGTGGATATCACGAGTCGCTACGAATCGCTCAGCCGCCAAAATGTCATCGGCGATTTCCGCTTCGTTGTCCTGGAGAAATTCCTTTCCTTTGAAAACGAATTACCAGCTCGCGAACGGTTCATCATGAACTTATATTTCACCATCAAAAGCTTCACAACACCCGAAGATCGTTGGTTCGGCCTGGACAGCAGTTCGGTAAAAATCGAGAAAGTACCGTTGGTCATTCGCCCGGTCGAAAACGTCCAGCTCAAGCGCATTACTACATAATTATGAATGATAGACTGATTAGGTGTATGCGTTAGCTATTCAATCACTCAATCAGTCTATCATTTTATCATTCAAGATATGAAACTTCTCATCACTGGCGGAGCTGGATTTGTTGGCTCATCATTGGCTATTTCGCTGAAGAAAAACTACCCTCAGTATCAAATATTTGCACTCGATAACCTGAAACGGCGCGGGTCGGAGTTAAGCCTGGCCCGGTTGAAAGCGGCCGGTATTGAATTTTTACACGGCGACATTCGGAACAAAGAAGATTTCGACGCCCTGCCCGCAGTAGACACGGTCATCGAAGCATCGGCAGAGCCATCGGTACTAGCTGGTTTGGACGGCACACCCGACTATCTTATCAACACAAATCTATTTGGCACCGTCAATTGCCTCAACTATGCCTTAAAGCACAAGGCCAGTTTTATTTTTCTGTCAACGAGTCGCGTTTATCCCAT
>CAXVWN010000407.1:0-26948 GCA_964263725.1 Spirosoma sp. | reverse complement strand
AACCAAAGGGTTTGGTTTTATTAAACCCGATGACGGTGGCGAAGACATTTTTGTACACGCTTCCGGTCTCATCGACCAAATCCGTGAAAACGACAAAGTTAAATTCAATGTCGAACGCGGTAAGAAAGGCTTAAATGCCGTGAACGTCGAAATGGCTTAATCGTAAGATATACCAAGACAACCGTTGTAAAAAACATGCCAATTGGCATGTTTTTTTTTGCCCTGTCGGTTCAGAGGGCCATTTTTGCGGTTCTATTGTCTATATCAGTTGCATGACCCAATCTATTGAACAACGTATTGCTGCCCGGCTCGGTCTAAATCTACGATCAGTAACGGCTACCATCGAACTACTCAACGGTGGCGCTACCGTGCCGTTTATTGCCCGCTATCGGAAAGAAGCTACTGCATCATCAAATGGTAATCCCCTCGACGAAATTCAGATAGGGCAAATCAAGGAGATATTACAAAAGTTACTTGATCTTGACAAACGCCGGGAAAGCATTCTCAAATCCATTGATGAGCAGGGTAAACTTACGCCCGATCTTCGCCGGAAAATTGACGCCACCGACTCACTCATCGACCTCGAAGATCTTTATCTTCCGTACAAACAAAAGCGAAAAACCCGCGCTACCATCGCCATTGAGCGGGGTTTGGAGCCGCTTGCCAATATAATTCTTGCCCAGCGTGAAACAAGCCTTGAGAAGATTGCCCAACGTTATCTTTCTGATGCTGTTCCAACCATAACTGATTCATTGCAGGGTGCCCGCGATATTCTGGCTGAACGAATTAGTGAAGATGCTGATGCTCGTCAACGCATTCGAAATCTCTTTGAACGTGAAGCTATTATCCGCGCAGTTGTTAAAAAGGGAAAAGAAGCGGAGGGCGTAAAGTTTAAAGATTATTTTGATTTTGCTGAACCGCTTCGGCGCGTACCATCGCACCGATTATTGGCCCTGCGCCGGGGAGAAACTGAAGGGTTTCTGGCGGTTGGTATCGGTCCTGATGAAGAGGCCGCCGTCGAACGGCTCGAACGGAAGTTTATAGCCGAACGGTCGGGTACGGCATCCTGTAAAGAGCAAATGTCATTGGCTATTCGCGATGGCTATAAACGCCTGCTTAAGCCATCACTGGAAACAGAATTTGCCAATAGCTCTAAAGAAAAAGCCGACTCTGAAGCCATTCAGATTTTTGCCGATAATTTGCGTCAACTTCTGCTTAGTCCGCCCCTTGGTCAGCAACGCGTTTTGGCAATTGACCCCGGTTATCGAACAGGTTGTAAAACAGTCTGTCTCGATGCTCAAGGGAATTTATTAGCTGACACGGTTCTGTATTTGTCCCAGTCTGAAGCGCAACGGCAGCAGGCCATAAATACAGTTCAGAAACTGGTTTCTCAATATGCTATTGATGCCATTGCTATCGGTAATGGCACTGCCGGACGTGAGACCGAAGAGTTTGTGCAAGCCTTAAATCTCAACAAGCCTATTTTTATGGTTAGTGAGCAGGGCGCGTCTATATATTCAGCGTCGGAGGTGGCTCGTGAAGAATTTCCTGACCGCGATATTACCGTTCGGGGAGCCGTAAGTATTGGTCGCCGATTAATGGACCCGCTGGCCGAATTAGTTAAGATTGATCCTAAATCAATTGGCGTCGGACAGTACCAGCACGATGTAGATCAGGGTGATTTAAAGATCAGTCTTGATACGGTTGTTGAAAGTTGTGTTAATCAGGTAGGCGTGTCGCTAAATACGGCCAGTGCTTATTTGTTGCGTTACGTATCAGGTTTAGGTCCGCAACTGGCAACTAATATTGTGGCGTACCGAGCCGAAAATGGCGCGTTTACATCTCGTGACCAACTCAGGAAAGTGCCCCGTCTTGGTCCTAAAGCGTTTGAGCAATGTGCGGGTTTCCTCCGCATTGAAGGAGCCAAAAATCCATTGGATAACAGTGCGGTTCATCCAGAACGGTATGCCGTTGTTGAGCGCATGGCTGCCGATGCGAATAGTCGTGTCGATGAGCTTATCCGTCGGGCCGATTTGCAACAGCAAATTAAAGTTGAACAGTATGTTACCAGCGCGGTTGGTTTACCGACGCTCCGCGATATTCTGGCCGAGCTAGCCAAACCTGGACGTGATCCACGCGAACAACTTTCGGCGTTTGAATACGATGCCCGCGTTCGAACAATTGACGATTTACACGAAGGAATGATGCTAGCTGGCATCGTCACTAATATTACAGCCTTTGGCGCTTTTGTCGATATTGGCGTTAAGCAGGACGGTCTGGTTCACGTTTCTCAACTCGCGAATCACTTCGTTTCAGATCCGAAAACTGTTGTAAAGGTGTACCAGAAAGTAAATGTTAAGGTTATGGAGGTAGATAAAGCCCGTAAACGGATTGCATTATCTATGAAATTTTAATAAGTTGCACTAATCCAATAGGCCATGTCGTTAAGGTTTTGCCTATACTGACCCTAACCCCAATTTTTATGCAACCACGCTGGTCTCGGGGCATCTTGCGTCCCGTACTGCTGAGTGTATGCTTACTCTCACTGCTTACCGCCTGTGATGCGCTTCGTTCCTCTGGTCCATCCGTTAGTCGTCGCCCATCATCGGCTCGTCCTGTTGCTCGCCGAACATCAACTGGTAAAATGCCTGCACGACCACCTGCTGTTCCAGCCAAATCAGTTGGTAGAGTGGTTGATAATCGTACGTATGAAGCCCAGTATGTGCCCGAAGTTGTAAAAATTGCCCGCACCTATACTGGAACTCCTTATCGGACGGGCGGAAACACGTCTGATGGTATTGATTGCTCCGGCTTAGTGTGCGCCGTTTTTAGTACAGTGGGTCTGAAAATGCCTCGAATTTCATGGCAGCAGTCCGAAGTGGGACGTGAGGTTGACGTAGCCGAAATCTTACCTGGCGACTTGATTTTCTTCGTTCCTGATAAAGGTCAGGCGGGTTATGTTTCGCACACAGGCATTGTAACGGAAGTAAACGGTGCCCAGAATATTCGCTTTATTCACGCGTCTTCGTCGCGGGGGGTTCGAGAAGACAATCTGTACGGAAGTTATTTCAAAGAGCGATTTGTAAAGGCGTTACGGCCGTTTTAATAAGACACTGGTAGAAATGACAAAAACCGCTTTAAAGGCGGTTTTTGCATATAAAACAAAAGCTATTAGACCGTTGGCTGGGTAGTCCCGATAAGTTCTTCCCAATGGGTACGGTCTTTCTTTTTCAGTTTCATCTCTAAACTTAGAGCCTCATTTCGGGTCGCAAAGGCCTGTGTGAATTTTACCTCCCAGGGTTTACCGTTTGCGGTAACAGGGTTTGTCTTGGCATTATGCTGCCACAGGGTTATTTTCAAATCTTTTGATTGACCAATAAAGTACTGGTCGGTGGTGGGGCTGTAGATGATATAAACCGTATGCATAGGTGTCGGGAGTATGATCAAAACTACGCAATTGGTAATACAAAACAAATATTGTCTGAGGGAGTGGGCAAGTTCGGGTGGGTTGTCAAAAAAAACGGGTTTCGGTTTGGGACAAGATGGTTTTTTCCTCATCTTTGCACCACAGAACGCGTAAGGGGGATTAGCTCAGCTGGCTAGAGCGCTTCCATGGCATGGAAGAGGTCATCGGTTCGACTCCGATATTCTCCACAAAAAGCAGAAACCACTTTATATAAGTGGTTTTTTTGCTGAATGGCAAGTATGGAAAAACCTCAACATTCAGCGAGAATATTGAGGTTTTTTGTTGACGAATCTATTTTTTTACTGCTCCAGCATTTCGGCATCAGCCAAAATGTAGTTCAGTTCATAAATATTGTCGGCATTTAACTTAAGCGTTCCCCGAAATGTCCGGCGTTCATCGGTTTTGAATTTTTTATCGGACTTCTTGAATTTCAGCGATACGACCGATTCTGGTCCTGCACCCCCGCAGAAGAAGCAAGCGCTATACGGAAAAGCCGATAACACGTAAATATTCGATTCCAAATCAACAGGTAATACATAGCCCGTCAGGTCAACAGTTTTTCCGTTCAGCTTCTGAATACCCTGTCCAAAGGTTGGATAGAGCATATAAACAGATTCTTCAGCATACCATTTTTTCTTAAAGGTAACATCGCGCAGAACTTCCCACGACAGTTTTACGGGTTCGGCAGCTACCGAAGACGATGTGCTTGGTTTAACCCGATTTGTAGATGGCAGGGCCGGACGAAATGCCGGGGCTGCGAGCGATACGAACAATAAGGCAATCAGTAAACGGGCCATAGCGTTAGAAGACTTTAACGATAGAAAATAACGGTAAAAATACAAAAAAGATTACTTTTACTAACTCACTTTGGCGCCGACTTCTCAAATCGTGTCTGACACTCTCAACGATAACACAAAAGACGGCTCGGTAATTCCCGTTCGGTTTACCCAGCTATACCTGACGCTACTAATTATCCTCGCCGTTCTGCTAACGGTGGGGCAGGGGCTCACACAATGGCGGCTACGGGCCGTTCAGGACGAGCTGTATGTAATTCGATATGCGGCATTGCAGCGGCACCAGAGCCAGCAGATTGTAAAACAGGCTCTGCAAGTAGCTGATGCCAGCGAACAAGCTATTTTCTCGGAGAATATAGCTGCTTTGCGGCAGGTTTTTCCTGTTTTTGAACGCTATCATATTCAGGTTCGACAAGGTCAGGCCGATAATCCAAAGGTGATTATTACAAACTCCAATACAGTAAAACGGTTGTTTGAAGGCATTCGTCCACAGTTTGAGGCCTTCCGCCAAAGTGCCCATCGACTGATGCGGCTGCAACACTTCGATGAGGTAAAACAACCCGACGTACAAGTTAGTATCAGGCTAATGCTAGCCAACGAAAAGCCATTTTTGGAAAAAATGGATGGTATTGTTCGGGAATATAATGGCGAAGTAAGAGCAAAATTGACTTCACTGCGCTCCCTTGAGCTTTATCTGTACTTTTTTACCGTGCTAGCTTTGGCTGGTATCGGTTTACTGATTTTTAGACCTGCCGCCCGAAAACTTAAACAAACATTTGCGCAATTGATCGAGGCCGAAAGCCAGACAACAGCTGCCAATAAGAAATTACTGAATGCCAACCGATCATTGAAAGAGACTCGCCAGAAACTTTTTGAAGCGACAAAGCAGCAATATCAGCAAGAGATTCTCGATCAAAAAATACGAACATCGTATCTGATAGCCGGACAGGAAGAAGAACGCAAGCGTTTATCGCGAGAATTGCATGATGGACTAGGTCAGATGCTTACCGCTATTAAACTACAAATTGAAGGTCTCGAAGCCAGCTTAGCCAGAGCCGCAGCCAATGAACAGGTTGGTACAACGCCCCACGCAAAAAATCTTAAGACATTAAAAAGCTTAGTGACGCAGACGATTCAAGAGACGCGAACAATTTCTAATAACTTAATGCCCAGTGTATTGAGTGATTTTGGCGTCGTACCTGCCATTAAAATGATTGCCGAACAGGACCGAAGTGAATCATTAGATGTTACGTTTGAGACGAACTTTACGGCCGATATGCCACGATTGGATAAAAACGTCGAGATAATGTTGTACCGCGTTACGCAGGAGGCCGTAAGCAATGCCATCCGGCACGCTAAACCATCGCATATTCATATTGAGCTGAATGAACGGGCAAACAACTTGCAACTACTAATAAGTGATGATGGGCTTGGGTTTCGGGTGCCCCGAAAAAACCAGGAGAATGGCATGTTGAAACAAAAGCCGGAAATAAACGGGGATACGCCCTATTCCTCAGAACTACGGCCGCCTTCACAGGGTTTACAAAATATACAGGAGCGCACAAAACTGCTTAACGGTAAATTCAAACTTCAGTCTGCACTCGGTAAAGGCACTAAAATACAGGTTAGTATTCCTTATAAAACGCATTTTGCGCCCCATGACACCTACTAAATTAATGCTGGTGGACGATCATTCCATCGTTCGTGACGGTATTCGACTTTTGCTCGAACAAGCCGATGGCTTAGAAATTATTGACGAAGCTAACGATGGTGAAGAAGCCCTTGATAAATTGAAGGTGCTTCAGCCTGATCCAAGTCTTTTGCCCGATTTAGTACTGATGGACATTTCGCTACCGGGCATGTCTGGTATTCAGACGACTCAGGTAATTAGCCGATTGTATAAAAATGTGCGTGTGTTGATGCTGTCAATGCATAATAATGAAGATTATATTTTGCGGTCGGTGGAAGCCGGAGCATATGGCTATATACTGAAGGATTCATCGTCTGATGAAATGATAAAAGCCATTCGCACAATTGCTACTGGTGAAAAATATTACAGCTCGCCGGTAGCCTCAATTATTTTGAGCGGCTATATGCAGCAACTAAAAAAAGGGGACCGTCATGGTCGTGCTGAACGCCAGTCGAAACTCTCCAACAAAGAAAAAGAAATTTTGCAATTTTTGGTCGATGGGATGAGCAGTCGGGAAATTGCCGAAAAGCTTCAGCTTAGTGTTCGAACGGTCGATAATCACCGGGCAAACATGATGCGTCGGTTGCAGGTGCGCAATGCGGCTGAACTGGTTAGAATGGCAGTAGAAGATAAGTTGATCTAACCTGAATGTTGAACGAGTACATCTGGAAAATTGCGAACTCGAAAAATGTTTTTTAGGTTTGCTCTCTAAACCGGCTCACTGCCGGTTTTCCATTCCCTGAGTACTATATTAACACGGTAGATTTAATCAACTAATAAACCACTTAATTATGTCACTTCGCTTAGGAGATATTGCCCCCGATTTTGAGGCCGACACAACCCAGGGCCATATCCACTTTCATGAATGGTTAGGCACCTCATGGGGAATGCTATTCTCGCACCCCGCCGATTTCACGCCCGTCTGCACAACTGAATTAGGCAGAACTGCGTTGCTGAAAGATGAGTTTGGTAAGCGCAACGTAAAAGTTATTGCCGTATCGGTTGATGATTTAGATTCGCACAATCGCTGGACGCCCGACATTAAAGACGTAACGGGTTCGGAAGTTAACTTCCCACTCATTGCCGATGCTGATCGGACAGTGGCTACGCTGTATGATATGATTCACCCCAATGCCAGCGAAAAGTCAACAGTGCGCTCGGTATTTGTGATTGGCCCCGATAAAAAAATAAAACTGACACTGACCTACCCAGCCTCAACAGGACGCAATTTTAATGAACTGTTGCGTGTAATTGATTCACTTCAATTAACGGCTGAATACCAAGTCGCTACCCCTGCCGACTGGCAACCAGGCGAAGACGTAATTGTGACACCCGCTGTTACAAACGACCAACTGGAAGCTAAATTCCCCAAAGGTGTAACGTTTGTTAAGCCATACCTACGTACAACGCCCCAACCCAATAAATAGTGGGCGGGTTTATTATACTTGAAAACGTTGAGGGTATACCGTTTGAAGTAGGGCCGTAGATGTATAAAATCTTTGTACGTCTAAACCTTACGACTGCTCATCAAGTTAGGTGCTTTGATAAAAACTAAAACACCCTAGCGTTATGGCAAAGAATAAAAACGACAATCCTGAGCATAGTGAAGGGCCGGTTGCTACGGCTATTGAAGAACAAACCGCCAAACTGCCATCCGACATTTTCTTGTGGGCTGCATTGGGTTCGATGGCTGTATCATTATACCTACAGTCACAAGGCGATCGCGACCGAAGTTTATTTGTCGGCCAATGGGCGGCTCCATTCTTGTTACTTGGTGTGTATAATAAGCTGGTCAAACTTGAAGGCCATGACGGTCAAGATTAAATCAGTTTCGGTAAATTATAGAAAAAGCCCCTTGGAAATCCAGGGGGCTTTTTTATGTTCGCTATGTTCAGACCTAAAACTGTATTTTTGGCTTTGCAATTTAATTACCTGAATGAAGACCCGCGTTCTATTTAGTCTCATCTTTCGACGATATGGTCTATGGATTGCGGCATTCCTATTGATACTGATCACGTTCTGGGTTGTTCGGTCGCGTCGTCCCGATGCACTGAATTGGCAGTTTGTACAGGCATTCGGTATTCGATTACCCATGCATTATAGTATTCATGGTATAGACGTGTCACGCCATAACGACCGTATTGACTGGGAGCGTGTTCGGCAGATGGAAGCGAATGGAGTTCGACTCCAGTTTGTATTTATTAAGGCAACTGAAGGAGCTACTCTGGCTGACAAACACTTTGAAAAAAACTGGCGTGAAGCTAAAAAATCGGCTATGCGCCGGGGCGCCTATCATTTTTATCACCCCACTCGTGACCCGCTTAAACAAGCCAATAATTTTATTAAGAACGTGACTCTCAGTGAAGGCGATTTTGCCCCAGTCGTTGATTTTGAGGTCATAAACGGTCAATCAGATGAGACTATTATCAATGGGCTACGGCTTTGGCTTGAGACCGTTGAGGCTCATTATAAAATTCGCCCGATCATTTACACGAATGGCAATCTTTATCGCCGTTACATAAAAGGTAATCTGGACGAATATCCACTTTGGATTGCCGATTATTCTGCCGCACATCTACGTAGCTATAACGCAGATAAGCTATATCTCTGGCAACATAACCAAAGTGGTTGGGTAAGGGGCATTCGAGGACAGGTGGATTTTAACGTATTTGTGATGGATGCCGACCGAATGAAGGATATTTATTTATGAGCCTCTGAGATTAAGGTTGCTTACAAACATAACCAGATTCAAAGCTGCTTATACAATTACCCTTGTTAGATCAGCTGGACCAGCTAACCATGCTTTTGCCTGCTCTCCAAAGGCTTTCATATGCGGCATTTGATTGTGTGCCAGCAAACCCGCTTCGTCATCCCAGAGCTCATGCATAATGAAGCGTTCGGGATGTTCGGTACTTTCATACAATTCGTAAAGTTGGCAAGCGGTTTCGGCTCTAACGTGTGGAATCAGGTCAAGTAAGCCGTTTTTAACGTTTGTTTCGGCTCCCGGTAGAGCAGTAATGGCGGCAAAAACTAAAAGAGACATAGAATTGTAGGCTTATAGGTATAGAAAAATAGTAAGATCAATGGCTTACTGTTGCCAGATTTCCCAGGCTTTTTCGGCCTGTAATTCCAGCATACGCAGGCCATTATGTACAGAGGCTCCATACTCACGGCCAAGTTTCATAAATTTCGTTTCGGCAGGATTATAGACCAAATCGTAAAGTAGATGATGCTCAGTTAGTAAGTCGTATGGGAGTATAGGGGCTTCGTCGATACGCGGGTACGTGCCCACTGGCGAACCGTTGATTATTAGTTGATAATCGTTTACTACTGCCGGTATCTCGTCGTAAGAAAATGTATTTTCGGTTTTCGTGCGTGACACGTATTTATACGAAATTCCCAGATCCGTTAGTGCCACTGTAACAGCTTTTGACGCACCACCGGTACCAAGTACTAATGACTTTAGGCCAACCGGTGTATGATTGAGTGATACCAACCAATCAAGGAGTGATTGACGGAAGCCAAAGTAGTCGGAATTATAGCCCGTTCGTGAACCATCTGCCTCTAACTTAATCACATTCACCGCGCCAATTTTTTCTGCTGATGCATCCAGCCGATCCAAATATGGTAGTATGGCCTGTTTATGCGGTATTGTAACATTTAAACCACGCAAACCGGGAATAGTCAGTAGGTCGGATAGAGCCGTAATATCTGGCATCTCGAACAAATCATACTGGCTGTCGGCAATACCTTCGCGGGTAAATTTTTCACTAAAGTACCGTTGCGAAAATGAGTGCGTAAGTGGAAAACCGATAAGGCCGTAGCGGATCATGATTATGATTTTAAAAACACTATGCCATCGCTGAAAGCAATGGCATAGGTTATATACTGTAAAGCGGTTGGCGGAATTAGCGAGACCGCTTCTTGAAAAATTCAATAATAATGGGCAGCACTGAAAGACCAACGATGCCGAACACCACTAATTCGAAGTTTTTCTGAACGATGGGAAAATTACCGAAAAAGTAGCCTAGCAGCGAAATAGTTGTTACCCAGAGTATGGCTCCCATGATGCAGAACTTAATGTAAGTACCATAAGTCATGCTCCCAGCCCCGGCTACGAATGGCGCGATGGTTCGTACTATAGGAATGAATCGAGCAATGATAACCGTTCGTCCGCCATATTTGGCATAGAACTTCTCTGTTTCGTCGATGTATTCCCGCTTGAAAAACAAGATTCGCTCCCGTGATTTAATTTTAGTCCCTAGGAATTTACCAACAAAGTAGTTGACGTTATCGCCCAGTAGGGCAGCCACAATGAGCAGCGGAATAATGACCCAAACACTCAAGTCATTGGTAGGCCGGGCGGCTAAAGCTCCGGCGGCAAATAGCAGGGAGTCGCCGGGAAGGAGCGGCATAACGATTAGCCCTGTTTCAGTAAATACAATCAGAAAGAGGATGGCATATAGTAGCACACCATATTCATTTGCCCATAGATCGAGGTATCGATCAAGATGAAGCAAAAAATCAATCAACGATTTAATGATATCCATAAGATGAGATTATAGTGTGGGAATAAATGATTTGTAGAGTATGTGCGTTTCTAGCTAATTACTACTTATCAATTACCGGACACTATTTATCTAAAAAGTGCGAGAACGTATCTCCGCGAAGACCTAAACGAATGGTTTCCAGAGGAATAACTTCATGAGGAGCAATGTTGCCAAGGTTCACGTTAGCACCAAGGAGCTTAACAAACCAAACCTGCTGTTCCTTCTGAGGAGCTTCCCACAAAATACTTTCGGATGGAACCTGGGTTAAAATCTCCTCAACTAATCCCTGCCTCACTTCACCACTCGCCCGAAACAGGCCAACAGTACCACCTTCACGGGCCTCGCCAATAACTTTCCAGGCACCTGCCTGTAATTCTGACTTCATTAATTGTATCCACTTATAAGGCGGAATAATTTTAGCCTCATCTTTAGAGCCTACTTCCGAAAGTACGATTACCTGCGTAGCTAATTGACGAATGTATTCGCATTTGTCATCCTGGTTCATATCAATCGAACCATCCGACACCTCTGCGTACTTCATTTCATACCTGTCTAGCAGCTTACGATATTCGTCGAACTGTTTACGGACTACGAAAGCCTCAAACAAAGTCCCACCAAAATAAACGGGAATACCAGCTTCGCGGTAGATCGCTAGCTTTTCCTTTAGTTTTGGGGTAACAAACGACGTTGCCCATCCCAGTTTAACGATGTCTGTGTGTTCAGCAGAGACAGATAGAAAATCCTCTACTTCCCGGAGGCTTAACCCTTTATCCATGACCATTGTTAACCCGCTTTGGCGAGGTTTATCGGTACGATCGGGTATCTGCGTAAGCGTATAATTCATGCGGAGTAATTACGTAGTCTTCTTAAAAACGCCCAAAAGTAGTACAAGTCTTGAAAAACTCCCAAGAAAGTACATAAATATAGCATCTTATAGGGTTCTAGCTTAGTTAAGTGCTATTTTTGCCAAAGATGAACAATACTATAAATCCCCGGCTCGATTTCTTTCGCTCTCATATTGGCCATAACATGAGCAACAGCATATCACCATTTGGTGGATGGCTTAACGGTACTATACGGGCAGCTGAGTATGGCCGGTTAGTAGCTGATTTTATTGTTCGGGAAGAAATGACTAATCCGGCGGGCGTGTTACATGGTGGGGCTGGAGCTGCTATTTTAGATGATTTAATTGGTGCCATGGTTTTTTCACTTGGTCGTGAGTATGCTTACACCTCTGTTAACTTAACGATTGATTTCTTGCATGCAGCCCGGAAGGGAGATATCATTACTGCGACAGCTGAAGTAATTCGGGAGGGGAAAAATATTATTCACTGCGAAGGTCGTATCGTTGCTGGAAACGGTAAAATTATTGCCAAATGTGCTACTAATCTAATTCAGACATCTGTCAAGTTAGGATTATGATAAATAACGCTACATAAAAATAAGTGAGGATTCTGGAAGACTACTTGTTACAACTCATACGCTTCTTCGTCTAACGCTTCAAACTATTTGATAGGTTAATCGAATAAATTGTGACTCATTAGGTAGACGAACAAAGCCAAATGACTCAGATTAGCCTTATTTATTTAATGTCACCAAGTTTTCACTAATGGATAAACACCGGAGTAAATGGTTGATCATTATAGAAGAAATCAAGGAAGAAGTAAGAAAATGCCGTGGAATTACTATTTGTTTAACGTCGAAAGGGCGAATTATTTTTTTATCACCTTATTCTCACTATTATTGACCATCAATAAAAAATCAGGCTGTTTTAAACACAATCCCGTTAGATTAGTAGTAGTAACAGCAAAGGAATTCACTGAGTTTGGTGACAGCTAAATTGTGCGACGAAATAACCTGTAATTCTACTGAGCCAGTGTTATTTTGAAATAGATGTTAAAAAAAAAGTAGAAGGATGAATTAACTTTTGCAATTCAGCCTTAACATTGCAAAAAAATAGTGAACTGAGGGGCCATTCGTTGACATAACCCATTGAATGACCTATGTGGCGGCCAAATTCACTTGGCCACAATTTAAGGATAAGGCGTTTTGTTAGGTAGCGAACATTTATTTGTTAGAAACTTAAGAAACATTTGTCTGGAAAGTTAGTCATAGTACAAAGCGACTGTGAAAGGTAACCGCTTCTGTATGGATAATTAGCTGACAGACCAACAAATTCACAGAACTAGTGGATTGCCCGTTCCCTAAATTTCCATAGCCATATTTTGAAGAATAAAATTTTAGTTACAAACATTGCGTCAAATTAACTCAATAAATATGCGAACATTTATCCAACAACACCCTATGAGGATGCTGGCTGGACTCGTGTTGCTAAGTTTTGCAATACCTTCTGTTAGCCTTGCTCAACAGGCTGATACGGTCCGGGTCCAACCCGCTACAGTAAGCCCATCAACGACCGCTCCAAGCGGGAGCTACATGCGCGAAAATATCTATCGCTTAGGTAAAGGTATTTATACCGATACCTTACGCCGAGGTGATTTCAAAGCGCAGGCCAGTGATGTAGCCGAACTAGATGATTGTGACACGACCTTTCAAACATTCATTTTAGTAAGGCGACTATCGCCTTGGAGAGTAGGTCTGTTTGCCGGTCCTAACTTTGCTTATTGCGGTACATGGGAAAATACTTTTGGTCCCAATAAACGCGATAAGACACTGTATAACGGGGCTGGATTTAACATCACGGCTAACATTGATTATTTTCTGACACCAGCTACCCGTCGCCTTCGTTTTGGCGTAGGAGCGTCTTTCGGTTATCAGAACTACCTAACACGTAGTATCTACAGTGATTATTTGTACGGTCTGGCTGCAGCACGAGGCTTTACTCGTGATCAGGTAACAATCAACCAGCGTGCTTCGGAAGATATGTTCCTTACGGTTGGCCCGGTATTGACATTTACTCTAGCTCGAAGCCGTCGAAATCCAGATGCAACTACATTTATCGAATTAGGAGCTCGGGGTGGGTTGTTCCGTACAGAAGCAGCTACAATTGCTGCCTTTACGCCTTCAACATTAAGCTTACCAGCTGTGCCATCCTTTGTAGAGGGCGGTGGACTTCTTCGGTCGGTTAATCCAAGCTCTAATCTTTATCACTTGGGCGCCTTGGGATCTGTAGCTGTTTTCTTCCCACTACGTAACAATTGGAATATCGGTGTTCAAGGCCAAGGCTTTATTACGCAGATAAACTACCTTATTGTTAATGGAGTTGATGATCAGCTATACGAATTTAAGCGCAAGCATGGTGGTTTTACGGTTGGCTTAGCGGTTCGAAAAGGATTTGTCCAGAAGAAGCTTATCCCCAAAGCCCCGGTATTATGCCCAACTTGTAACGAGGTGCCTGCATTGAATGTTCGTTTCAATGGCGCTTCTCTCAAAGGTGCATCCCTATCCTTTGTTGATAGCACAAATGCACAGCAATCAGCTCCTGTTAATACGGCCGCTACAGCTCCTGTTATCAGCTGGCGCAGCACAACGCCTAATCCAAAGAATGAAACCTTTACGGCTCGTTTGTACTACCGCGCAGATTCAGTAGTTGCTGGCGCGACAGATCAGGTAATCGCTCAATTGGAAAATACGACCGATACGACGTTGACTTTCCCAACTGCTTACTTCTCGAATGGTCAGGTAAACCCTGGGTTCTATTATGTAACAGTTCACAACAAGCAAGTAGCGAAATGTGGAACTTGTATGAGCGAAGTCGCTACGACAAGCTTTGCGAGCATTCGCCCACGGGTTACAGTTGCTGCTGAATGTGAGTATCGTCATAAACTGGAGCGTCTGGAAGTTTACTATCGTACTCCATACACACGTGAAGTGGCTAATGTCTGCTACTGTAATGGCACTATCACTTCAGTTGGTGACACCGTTACTCGCCTACGCTATCGCGGTCTGAACCGTAGCCTGGCAACTAGTACGGTTGAATTCGATACAAACACAGTTATCTTGAATCTTAGCCAACTACCAGGTGGTTTAGCTCAACAACTTCAAGCTGAGAAGGCTAAAATTGAAAGTGGTAACGCGATTCGCTACAAAGGCCGCCGTGTACGTCCACAAGTTCAGTACTTCCGCGCAGTGTTCACCGTTACGAAACTTCCATGCAATGGTCAGCCTGAGCAAACAGTGGGTAGTTTCAACACGACGATTAGCGACAACAGCTACTCGATCACTGACCTGAAGCCACTGACGGATGATCAGAAAGCTAAGTTACTGGCTCCGCCAGCACCAGTTAAGAAAAAATCGACGCGTCGGGCTGGTAACAGCGGTCGTCGGTCGGATGTAATGTTCGGTGTTGAATAACGAAGCAGCATAGAAAATAAAAAAACCGGGAGCCAACGCTTCCGGTTTTTTTATTGAGGTATAGTCTGGTTTGATATGTGACCCTCAACTTTGTTTGTGTAATAAATCAAATGCGAAAGTTTTTAATATTGGCCATACTTCAAAGTTTTATAGCTATGCTCGATGCTCAATCGCAACCCGCTGATGGATATTCACCCGTACTTGCAGCTACTATGCAAACCTATTCCATAAGGCTAAAGCCGGGCCAGGATTTAAAGAAAGCGTTAGACGCGATTGTTATACAAGAACGCATTGGTGCTGGTGCTGTGCTAACTTGCGTGGGTAGTCTGACCGATGTCACACTACGTCTGGCTAATCAGGAAAAGCCAAGTATATGGCATGGTCACTTTGAAATTGTTTCGCTCGTTGGTACACTCTCAAGCAGTGGAAGTCATATACATTTGTCTGTATCAGATTCAACCGGAAAAACTCTTGGCGGGCATTTGCTGGATGGATGCGTTATTTATACGACAGCCGAGTTAGTCATTGGTATAATGCCTGACATTACATATACACGGGAGCCTGACCCGACGTTTGGCTATCATGAATTAGTAATACGGAAGAAAAGGAGAAAGTAAATGAAAAAAGCCACCCTACTTAGGATGGCTTTTTTCATTTATAGTAAAAGAATATTAATTACGCTTACTCATCTCATCGCGAATTTTGGCCGCTCGTTCATACTCTTCATTGCCCAGAGCCTCTTCAAGCATCTTTTGCAACTCTTCAGATGAAGCGTTTTTAAGTTGATCACCAAACGAGCGAGTTGCCGGTCGGTTAGAAGAGCGAACGAGTTCTTCCTGCTCTTCTTCTTCGTCATTACCACTGGCTGTGATACCCGCTTCTGATAAGATGGACTCATTTGTATAAATGGGAACATCAAATCTAATTCCAATAGCTATCGCATCAGATGGTCGGGCATCAATGACTGATTCACGAACACCATCAAAACATACGATTTTGGCAAAGAAGATACCTTCGCGAAGGTCGGAAATCATAATTTCACGAACTGTAAATTTGAATTGTTCGGCAAATTGCTTGAACAAGTCGTGCGTCATTGGCCTGTTCGGCACAATTTTTTCGATCTCGATAGCAATGGCCTGTGCTTCAAACATACCAATGATGATTGGTAACCGACGGTTGCCATATTCTTCACCCAAAACCAGCGCAAACGAACCTGATTGCGATTGGCTAGGTGATAATCCCAATATTTCCAGCTTAATCTTATCCACGATGCGAAATTAACAAAAAGTCGTAAGTCATAGAGTCCTAAGTCGTAAGTAAAAATAGTAAGTCCACATTACATACGCATTAATACGATATGATTTTTGACTTATAATGCCTGCAGAGCTTTCGTTAAGCGCGGAAGCACCTCGAAAACGTCACCGACGATGCCATAATCCGCCGACTTGAAAAACGGTGCATCAGGGTCTTTGTTAATAACAACAATGACCTTCGATGAGTTTACGCCTGCCAAGTGCTGAATAGCGCCAGAAATGCCACAAGCAATATATAAATTTGGGCTGATTTTGAGTCCAGTTTGGCCAACGTGCTCAGAGTGAGGACGCCAATCCAGATCAGAGACGGGTTTTGAACAGGCCGTAGCTGCGTGGAGAGCTTTAGCCAAATCTTCGACAATGCCCCAGTTCTCGGGTCCTTTTAATCCCCGACCAGCCGACACAACCAGATCAGCTTCGGGTAACAGAATATCGCCCGATGATTTTTCGGTGTTTTTTACCGAAATAGCAAAGTCAGCTTCATTAAGAGCAGGTGTGAAAACTTCGACTGGGGCGGCAGCGTCTTTTTCTTCAGGCGTAATCGTATTTTTCTTGATCGCCAGAATCTTTACATCGGCTTTCAGATCGTTGTAGGCGAACGCTTTGCCGGTGTAGATACTACTTTTGACCCGAAAGCCGTTCGCTAAATCAGGTAATTCGATTACGTTTGCAGCCAAACCCGCTTTTAATTTCCCGGCTAGCCTAGCCGTCATAGCATCGGCTAGTGATGATTTTGCCAGCACGATAACCTTGCTACCTTCCTGCTGAGCCGCAGCTGCCACAACAGTAGCATAAGCCATACCATTGGCTTCATTCAATTTTGAATCCGTTGCATGAAGCACTTTGGTCGCTCCGAAATTACCAGCCGAAGCCAGTTCATCGTCGCTGGCAGCACCAACAACGATGGCTGTGGCCGAGGTACCTATCATTTCAGCAACTTTGGCACCATAGAAAATTGCCTCTTGTGAGGATTTCTTGATTTTACCTTCGTCTAATTCAGCGAATATGAGGACTGACATTTGTTAGAATTATTAGTCGTTAGGAGATAGTCGTTGGTATTGGTCGTTACTTATTAAGCATATACGCTACTATTTCACGACCGTTGCCTGACGACTTAAATAACTTTTGCTTCGGTACGCAGGAGCTGGATGAGCGTTTCGGCTGCATCGGCTGGAATCATTTTAACCGCACCACGCGGAGCCGGAAGTTCATAACTGGCAACAGTCGTGAGTTTATCGGTACCGGTTGGTTCAACGATTTTGAGCGGTTTAGTCCGAGCTGTCATAATGCCACGCATGTTTGGGATTTTCCATTCGGCAATTGGCTCCTGACAGCCTAAGACTAACGGTAATGTAGCCTCTAAACTCTCTTTGCCGCCTTCAATCTCGCGGGTAATTTTAGCGGTATTGCCGTCAATGTCGAGCAACATCACCGGTGAAATTGACGGTATTCCAAGCATCTCGCCCACGATTCCATGAACCTGACCGCCGTTGTAATCAATGGATTCTCGTCCCATTAATATTAAATCATAGCTATTGTCTTTAGCAATAGCTGCAATCTGCTCGGCCACAAAGTAAGCGTCGGTGGGTTCCGCATTTATTCGAATGGCATCATCAGCGCCGATGGCGAGGCATTTTCTGATAACTGGCTCAGAGTCAACTCCACCAACGTTTAGTACGGTGATAGTAGCTCCCGTTTTTTCTTTCAATTCAACGGCACGCGCCAGTGCATAGTCGTCGTAAGGACCAGTAATGAACGTTACACCCGCCTTATTCAGCTTGGTATTGTTATCCGTAAAGGCAATTTTGGTGGTGGTGTCCGGCACACTCGTCACACACACTAAAATTTTCATGCTTATTGGGGTTTTGTGGTTGGTATCGCAAGTAGAGAATACTGAATAGTATATTACGCTAAGAATACGAGGTACTGTTCAATACACACTAATCACTACTTTTATGGCTCAAAAGTACAAATAGTCTTAAATAAAAGTATGCATGCATACTAATTTTCTTGCACCTATGAATGATGAACGCATCCAACAGTTAATTCGATTTGTACAGGATGAACCCGGTGAGCCCTTCAATGTTTATGCGCTGGCCATGGAATACATAAATGGCCGACCCGCACAGGCACGGCTTTATTTCGATCAGCTTTTAGCTGAGCATCCCCATTATTTACCCACTTATTATCACGCAGCAGCTCTTTATGCTGAACTCGATGAGCGGGATCGGGCGGCAGAGCTATACGATAAAGGAATTGAACTGGCACGAGCACAGAATAACCAGAAAGCCATGCTGGAATTACAGCGGGCACAGCAAGCCTTTGACGATGATGACGATGATTGGTAGGAGCCAACCCTTACCGGTTTTGATAGGCGAGATTTTTTAACGACGGCGGGTTTTCTTTTGTTGTACCAGTTCCTGCTTGAAGAGCAAGGGAACATTTGCCTGCTCGGGCAGGCTATAATTAATCGCCAGATATCGGGCACTCGCTACTTTGGGTAAATAGACAAATCCCCGCACCGACTCACCCGGTGCTAGCGTATTCGCTTTTAAGGCCAGTTCGCGCCAGCGGTACTCTTCGTAATCATATCGCTGCATTCGGTCGGCAAAGGTGCTGTAATCAATGGCCCGCTTAACAGCAATACCTTGATAAGCAAGTCCGTGAACCACCCGGTTGTTAGCGTATTCACGATAGGAGCGGTTATTAGATGATGAAGACACATCACTGGCAATGGCTGCCACCATCAAAATTGTATTGAATACTTTCGCGCGTTTCAAGCGTGCTTGTTCCTGCTTGCGTTTCAAACCCATTCTCCCCGCTTCGTAGGCCGGATCTGCGGCTGTACGGGCGAGTACTACATTCGTATTTAATGGATCGCGGAGAGTATCCTGATTAGTGCCGAGGGTCATGAAACGAAAGTCGGCCGGACTGATCTCAATTGGGTGGTCTGTACGGTTTTTTATTTCAACATCGAGCGTGACAAACTCCAGATCTTCGCGCTCGAAAGAGGCTACTACACCCACGCCATTTTGTTCGGCTTTGGTTACCAGACGACCATCAATTGTCGTTATATCGCCCGAAACAGGTTCGAGCTGATAGGTTGTCATAGTTGGCGCACAACTGCTCAAAACACCAGCCAGAAGGCAGATGGCAAACATATAGTTCAGTGCGGAAAAAAGCTTCATAGTTAGAGCGATCTGAGCAAGGTACTTCGATTAATTGGTGTAAAGTTACGCAGATGTATGATTAGGTTGTACTAAAGGCCAATTCGTTTATTTGGCGGATAGTTAAGGCTGAATACTGTTGAGTGAAACGCATCTAAATGATTGTTTATATACCGGATCTAAGAGGCTGTATTGGTAGGGTGGGGGTCGTTTTTAAACGAATCGATGATACTGCCAACTTGATTGTTGAGCAAAAAGAGGTCACAAATATGGGCGAACTGATGGATAATCCTGTACTATTTTTTACGAGAAACAAATTCAATAATATGTCGAAAAATAGCTGGAACGAAGGGAGTTAGGAACGAATATTGCTAGATTTACTTATTACTCCATAACTGATTCACCTATGCAGTCTTTTACGCTAAACTTAACGGTACTCGCTATTTGCCTTTCTGTGAAGGTATTTGCGCAGAGTCAGGTTATTACGCCCGATAATCAGGTTGTTAGTTTTCAGTCGCCAAACGGGACCAGTAACTTATTTATTGGCCAGAGTACCAGTGCTGTAATTGGCGGAACCTATAACACGTTTATGGGTAGCCAGGCTGGACAGGGAAATACAAGCGGATCTTATAATACATATTTTGGGTACAAAGCCGGTTTCCCCAATACGATCGGTAGCCACAATACATTTATTGGTTATGAAGCGGGCAAACTGAATACAGACGGCAGTGACAATGTATTTATCGGTTACAATGCCGGTCAGGGCAGCCGTCGTGGTCTGCGTAATCTTATGATTGGACCCAATGCCGGATTTGATGGTACAGATGGTCAGGATAATACGTTGCTGGGCGCCAATGCAATAGGTGTAGGCGTGGGACTAAGTAACGCGACTGCCATCGGAGCAAACGCTCGTGTGTTGAGCAGCAATGCAATGGTGCTGGGTAACAATGTCAATGTTGGTATTGGTACATCGACCCCACAAAATCGACTCGAACTGACCGCCGGCACAGATGGCCGGAGTGGGTTGCGGTTGACTAATTTAACGGCCAATTCGCCCACATCCGAGTCAACCGCTGGTAAGTTTCTGACCGTCAGTGATAAAGGCGACGTTACCTTGTCTGGTAAATTGTCGGCGTTGGCGATGCAAGTACAACCGGCATCCGAACGTCAATGGGCTGATTACGTGTTTGCTCCATCTTACCACCTTCAACCACTGGCTGAAGTAGAAAAATACATTCAACAAAACAAACATCTGCCGGGAATACCAGCCGCCAGCGAGATGGTGAAACAGGGCGTTGATCTGACAACGTTGCTGGCGACATTAGTACAAAAGAATGAAGAATTAACCCTCCATTTGATTGAGCAGCAAAAACGCATCGAGCGCCTGGAACAACAAAATAATCAACTTCGTAAAAAGAAATAAATAGCGAAGGTCAACAATAAAGGGAGTAAATGAAGGATTGAAATCTACTTCATTTACTCCCTTTATTGTTTCGATTATGCGGCTTGTATGGCCAGCCAAACGTTCCAGAGACCCAGCACCGCCGTAACAAGGACAACCAATCCCATGGCGAGATTTTGTCCCAACGAGTTTCGATAAGTATCGCCCAATAACGTTCTGTTGTTGACGGCTATAAATAGAAAAATGGTTACGAAGGGTAATAAAATGCCGTTGATGGCCTGAACAGCCACAATAACGGGGATGGGCGTTACATTGAGTAAGCCAAACGTCAGGCCCGTTCCCATAACAACAAGCCAGATAGCACGGTAGGTAGGCGAATTTTTGCGAACGCCCAGCAGACTACTTGCCGTGACTGCGGCTGCCAATGGGGCCGTTAACGATGACGCAAATCCGGCAGCAAACAGGCCAAAGGCAAACAACGATCCTGCCCAGGTACCCAGCCGGTCGGTTAACACCTGTGCCATGTGCGGATACGAAAAATCGCCGGGAATAAGTAGTCCCGCCAGCAACAGCACAACCGAAATAATGCCGCCCAGAATGACCGCTACCCAAATTCCCAATCGCATTTCGCTTAGTGACTGACCATCGGATGCGCCCGCCGGAACAATACTGGAGCCGAAAAATAGGTTGTAGGGAACGATCGTGGTGCCAATCAACCCATTTATGAGCAGGAGAGAGCCTGATGGAATGCTTGGTGTAACCAACGCGGCAGTTAGGGCGGCCGGGGTTACGGGCGTACCAAAGGCCACATAGACAAAGGCCCCGCCCATTACAAAAACAATTATACCCAAAAAGTTAGCCAATCCCTGCGTTGAGCCAATCCACAACAGGACAATACAAACCAGACCGAAGCCAATGGTTAGCGTTGGAACAGGCACGCCTGTTAGCAGGGCCAGTCCCGCTACAGCGCCCAGAATGTTACCCGCCTGGTAGGCTGAACAGCCCAGAAAAATTGCGAGAAACAGCGACCAGGCGACCCAACGTCCCCGTGTTCCCGTATATGTTTTTGTAATAATTTGGCCAAGGTCATACCCTGTGGCGATGGTGATGCGGGCGGCTGCTTCCTGTAGCCAGACTGTGCCCAGTGTGGCAAACGTTAATACCCAGAGGAGTTGTAGTCCGTAAGCAGACCCGGCTATGGCGCAAGCGGTTACGGAACCAGGACCAATAAAGGCAGCCGAAATAACCGACCAGAATAATATACTGCCAAGACCAGAGCGAAGAGAAAGAGATTTGGGCACGATGCGAAAAAATGGATAATGTACAATGTATAATGAAAAATGTAAAACACACTCATTATACACTGTACATCATACATTATTCACTAAGAAAGGTACTTCCGCAACATCCAGGCCATGGCTTCATGGGCTTCCATTAAGCCTGTCAGGAAATCGGCGGTACCCGCGTCTTTCAGTTCTTCATCACATTTGTCAACATCTTCGCGCAGTTCACGAACAATTTGCTCGTGATCGGACAAGAGATTTTTGAACATGTCAGCCGTATCTTTTGGCTTTCCAGTGTCTTCTTTCAGGCTGGTATTATGAAGGAATTCCCCCATTGTAGCCAACGGTGTACCGCCTAATTGACGAATGCGCTCAGCAACGGCATCAATCTCTTCTTCGATAGCGTTGTACTGCTTTTCAAAAAATTTATGGTATTCCATGAAATTTGGACCAGCCACATTCCAATGGTATTTGCGGGTTTTGATATACAGTACGTGAAGGTCAGACAGAAAGTCATTCAACAATGTATTGTCCTGTTTGAGGACATCTTTTTCGAGACCAATGTTGGGTTGCATAATACTAACGTGAGTTTGTTAAAAGGTTACGAAGGGCATTGTGCTCCTCGCAGAGATTAACCCACAATAGGACGGTTTGTTTCGCTATCCTATTAAACCGGCAAATACGCTTTTTACTTCAGCTAAATCCTCTTTGTGGGCTTCGACGGGTCCCATCGTATTTGGCGAGTCTTTTTCCAGACACTGTTCCAACACTAGATTAGGTCGGCTGTTCAGTATTTTTAGTTCGGAAGCAAGGCGTTGGTAATCAATGTCGCCATTACTGAAAGTTTCCTGCCAGATGCCGTTTCTCGATTGGCGGATATGTATTTCCACAATGCGTTTTCCGTATAATTTAACTACATCGAATAAGGCTATTTGCGAATTACCCGAACCTCGATACACCCAATGGGCATCCAGACAAAGTGATACGTTTTTTGAGTCTGTGGCCAGCAACATGTGATGAAACTCGCGCGCAGCCTGCCGATGTTCGGGGGCGTGGGTGTGATAGGCCAGCGTAATACCGCGTTTGCGAAGTTCGGCGCCGAGCCGGTCAAGATTCCGAGCCTGTTCAATCAGTTCAATATCAGTTTTGTCATCGTTGGTCCCCCATTTAATCGGGCTGGGATTCGTTACGAAAATGGCCGTTCCCGCTGGCTGGGCAACCTCGGCAATGGCCAGTACTAAATCAATTGATTTCTGTGCTTCATCGGCCCGATGAAGTGTACTATTAACATACAACGAGTGCATTGCCAGGGTATGTTTCTTAAGCAATGGCAGAAGTTTCGTTACCTCGTCCGCCGAATTGATAGCCGGTTCATAAGCTGTTATACCCGATTTTACTAACTCGGCCAGTGATGCATCCGGGTCGGCCATCCATGTTTTTCCCTGCCGAGCGTAAAAGGTTAGCCATGAATAAGAATTGCAGGCAACGGGAAACGCTTTTATGGCTGGCTTCGCCTGAATAGCTTGATTGCCAGATAGTAGGCTGGCTCCCGCAAGGGCCGTAACGGAGTTGAGAAAATGGCGTCGGGTTGAGGGCATGGCGTTTAGGAATCAGTTACTCAATTCTTCTATTTTACAGATCCGGCGCAAATATCGCCTTCCTCAATACCTGTTAGCCAGACGGTTAACGTCTTTCGTGGATTCATCCTCATGAATAGTAGCAACATTGTCAATTAATGCGTTTTATTTCCAACGATACCTGATGCGCAACCAAAAAAATAACTTATTGACTTACAGTCGAGTCCGGCATCCTGAAAGAGTTGTAAGGCCTGATCGGAATTTTTAAACTGAGTGCAATAAACACCAAGCATTCGGTATGTTTGCGGACTTCCCAGAAACAATGCTCCCAGAATAGGAATGACCCGGCGCAGATAAAATAAGTATAAAGCTCGCAAGAAAATGGGTTTGGGTTCAGACACCTCTATACACGAAAATTGCCCACCTGGTTTGAGAATCCGTCGTATCTCGGTAGCTAATTGTCTTATCTGCTGATCGTTGAATGTCTTTAATCCAAACGATACAACCACATGATCGGCGGATTGGGACGGTAAAGTTCCGGCTAATACGTTCTGTTTATAAATGGCGATATTGTAGGGTGTAAACAGAGATCTCTGTCTTTTCTGATCGGCGTAGCGTAGCATACCTTCACAAAAATCAACGCCCACCAACGTTCCATTGGGTCCAATACGTTGACAAATATAGTCCCAGGTCTCGCCCATGCCCGTCATTAAATCAACGACAACATCACCCGGTTTAATATTGAGTTCAAAGACGCACTGACGACGCCACCGATTCGAAAAACCAAATGATGTAATCGTATTCATACGCTCGTAAGTCAAACTCATTTCATTGAAAAGTTCCTGAACAAATTCAGGTTCGTAAATTGATTGATCTGATTTTGACTGTTGAAATGACATATTCAGTTCGTTATTGGCCATTAACACCTCCGCCCCCCGGCGTTTCAATGCGAATGCGTTCGCCCGGTTGCATAGCTCGGGTGAAAATGCCCGGTAAAATTTCCTCGCGGCCATCTGAATAAATCAACGTTTGAAGACCAGTAGCACCCGGTTCTCCACCGTTCAGGCCGTAGGGAGCGACAACGCGGTGCTGGCTCAAAAGCGTAGCTTGTACGGGTTCCAGAAATCCAATTTCACGGATGATGCCATCGCCCCCGCGCCACTCTCCATTGCCCCCGGAACCAGCTCGAACGCTGAACTGATGCAACCGGACGGGATAGCGTCGTTCGAGTTCTTCGGGGTCGGTTAATTTGGTATTGGTCATGTGCTGATGAACCGCCGACCGACCATCAGCGCCAACGGTTGCGCCCGCGCCCCCGCCAATCGTTTCGTAATAGCCAAATCGACTATTGCCAAACAGGAAATTGTTCATCGTTCCCTGACTACAGGCTGCCAATCCCAACGCTTTCAGTAAGGTATCGACCAAACGCTGGCTTACTTCCGTATTGCCGCCCACTACCGCTGGACATTCGTTCGGGTTATCGGGAAAAATTGGGTTGAGGAAAGAAGATTCGGGTAAAATTAACTCGACTGGTGCCATTAACCCCTCGTTTAAGGGAATGTCTTTGGCGCACCAGAGCCGAAGAACATACAGCACGGCACTGTACAGAATTGATATATTCGCGTTGAGATTGTGCGGATGAACACCCGACGTGCCCGAAAAGTCAAACGTGATTCGATTATCAATAATCGTAATCTTTACGCGAATCGTATGACCATCATCAAGCGATTCTTCGGCAGTAAACGTCTGTCCGTCAAGTGGTTGCAATACGGTTAAAATGGCGTCGTTGGCTGATTGCTGAAGGCGCGCCATGTAGTGCTGCACGGTGGACAGGCCGTATTGACGAACGAGATTTTGAAGTGCTGTTTCACCTGATTTCAGCGAGGCCAGTGCGGCCTCAATATCGGCTCGATTTTCGGTTAAGGCGCGGGTTGGATAAGGCGCGTCGGTAAAATGAGCGGACAGTCCAGCAGTATGGCTATTACTTTCCCATAAAAACTCCCCCCGTTTTACCACATACATCGGCTCTAGCACGACACCTTCTTCCACCAATGAAACCGCATCGGGCGGCATCGACCCCGGCACTTTGCCCCCTATTTCGGCGTGGTGCGCCCGATTGATCACATAACCGATTAACTGCGGAGTTTTACCCAAAATTTCATCCGTGAAGACGCCACTTAATAACGTTACATCGGGCAGGTGGGAGCCACCATATTTTGGGTGATTGGTGATAATCACATCACCGGGTTCGAGAGAAATCTTGTCCCGTACTAACCGCGCACAGATGCCCAAACTACCCAGGTGGACCGGAATGTGCGGGGCATTAGCTACTAATTCGGCGTTGGCATCGAGCAAGGCGCAGGAGAAATCAAGCCGCTCTTTAACATTGACCGAAAAAGCTGTGCGCTGTAATTGAGCGCCCATCTCTTCGGCAATGGCCCGGAATCGCTGGGTGAAAAGTTCGAGCTGGATAACCTCGTTTGACGCAAATTCAGCTGATTCGTCAATGTCGGCAATGTATTCTACGATAGCATTTTTATCCGCCTGCACTACTAGCCGCCAACCAGATTCGATGAATGCCGATGAGGTCGTATTAAGCAGTAGGGCAGGGCCGCGGAATGTGTCACCTTCCTGCAACTTCGTCCAATCGTAAGCCGGGTAAGCGTCTGTCTCGAACGCCGGAGAAGCGTGTCGATGGGTCATGGGTGAATCACTTGTGGGCAATTCCTCGGCAACGGTACTGACGAGAACGCGCATACTTTCGACTTCGATAGGACGCGGTTGGCCATTGGAATCGGTCGGAAAATGACCGTACAAATGCTGATATTTCTGCTCGAAGTCCTGGGCTAGTTGGTTACTGAATGGTACGTCAACGGTGGCTTCCTGACCCGATAGCCGTAGGAATACGGAGACTGATTTTGTCTTGATTGGGGTATAGGGGCCAATATCCTGCCGGAGCATTTCGGTTGCCGTGTCGATAAGACTTTGGCGTATATCGGGAAGTTCGCTGTCAATCATAGACAACGACTGTAAAATTGATCGTGCCGCCATTCGTTCGATTTGGGCTTGACCAATACCATAAGCGCTCAACAAACCACCATCGAAAGGAAGAATAAGCCGCTCCATACCCAGCAATTGAGCAATAGCGCATCCATGTAAACCGCCTGCGCCACCAAAAACCAGTAAACTGTAGTCCTTGGGATCAAATCCACGCGCTACCGAAATCTTCCGAATTGCCCCGGTCATTGTTTCATTGGCGATATGCTCAAAGCCGCGCAATACTTCAATAGAAGATGAAGCCTTGCCGGTTGCGTCGATTTGCTGGACAATATTGGTCAGTGCTTCCTTCGCTTTTTCCGGAAAAACTGGAATGCCAAACTGTTTTGGATGAA
>CAXVWN010000406.1:0-4842 GCA_964263725.1 Spirosoma sp. | reverse complement strand
CGATCAATCTTTCAAAAATCATTCGGCACCCTAACTATCACGAATTCAGGCAGATTTCTGTCAACGTATCGTTGGAAGGAGACTTTGAAACGGCCCACACACTCGGCGACAATTCCAAAATAGTACCGACCGACACGCAGAAAAACACGGTGTATGCGCTCGCAAAAGAGCACTTTGTGGACTCTATCGAGAACTTTGGTCTTTATTTAGCCAATCATTTTATTATCAATAATTCGCAGGTATCGCAGGCGACAATCGATATTATAGAGCATCCCTGGACGCGGATGGCCTTCGATGGCGAGCCACATCATCATGCCTACGTAGGTGGCGGTTCCGAAAAACGCACGACGACGATTGTGCAGACTGCCGATGGCGTTACGGTTACGTCGGGCCTAAAAGATCTGCTGATTTTAAAAACGACGGATTCCGGTTTTGAAGGCTATATTAAAGATGAATTCACGACGTTGAAAGAAACGCCTGACCGCATATTTTCGACCCAATGCGAAGCCAATTGGGGTTATGTCAACCACGGTCTTGACTTTTCAATCCTCTTCACAAAAATCCGCGAAACGCTGCTAAAAACGTTTGCGCATCATAAGAGTTTATCGGTTCAGCAAACGTTGCTGGCAATGGGTTCGGCGGTTCTGGAAGAAAATGACGTAGTGAGTGAGATTAGCCTGATCATGCCCAACAAACACCATATTCCGTTCAATCTGGAACAGTTCGGAATGGACAACAAAAACGAGATTTTCATCGCCACCGACGAACCGTACGGCTACATTACGGGAACGGTGACGAGGGAATGATAAAGAGAATGATGAATTATAAATCACCATTCCAGAAACACCATTCCGGCACCGCAGATGAAGATGGTTACGCCGGCGAGGGCGTGCATATAGCGTTCCAGTTTTTCGGTTTTCAGGAACGAAATACCGTAGTAGCCCAACAAAACCATACCGACCATTGTGGTTAAGGTCACGAGGGTGTAGATGCTGATTAAGAGAATCATACCGCTCCAGGATTGCTGAGCCGCCGGGAAATAAAGCAGCGGAATCATGGGTTCGCAGGGGCCAAGCACGAAGATGACGAACATAACCCAGGGCGTCACTTTATGGCGATTCTGTGGGTATACAATTTCGCCATGTTTGTGCTCAAAAACATATAGTTCGCCATTGTCCTGTAGATCGAAATGCTTGTGCGGGCGATTCTGGTACGCTCGGATCAAGCCCCAGGTGCCGTAAATCAGACCAAAACCCAGCAATGCCCAACCCGCCATTCCGCCCCGAACCGATTCGAACCAGTTGACTTTGGTAAGCGACCAGCCGAGAGCCGCACCGCCTAAACCCAGCAACACCGAACTCCATACGTGGCCGCACCCGCACACAAGCGTCCACCCGATGGTACGGACAAGCGACCAGCTACGGGCTTTCGACAGGGCAATAAAGGGTAGGTAATGGTCTGGGCCAGTCGCCGTATGCAGGAATGCAACCGTTATGGCAGTCAGGACAAGTAGCTGGTTTTCAGGTTGCATAGGCTACGATTCAGACGAATACCATAACTTTTGAGTTACGGCATTCGTGATAATACGACCGTTTGTGATAACTGGTTAGCAATCGTTTTCAGGCACGTATGAAGCTGTTCACTACGTTGCCCAAGTAATCTGACAATCAATCCATTGACAGGAGCGACCGAGACCCCAAACATAATACCCGATTCCTGAGCTAAATAAGCCGCAATCATTTCCTGGATTGCTGGCAAGGACGCTTGTTCGTTCAAATAAATCAGGCTTGCCTGATGTGTGAAGCCTTCCATCTGCCCGATTGCGTTCAAATTCATGGTTGACGGTTGAAGCAGCAGGTTTTCTTTGATCACCAATTTGTGATTGATAAATACCTGTGTAACAGTATAATATTTCGAGAGCAGAAACACCTCACCGTTCAATTTTCGTCCACAGGTCAGCACTTCGCCCCAAATCAGAGTACATCCATCGGCCATATAAATAGCATTGGTCGCTGAAAAACTTGACTGCTCGTGCGGCACAACTGGATGCGGCAGGAAACAAAACGACGACCCTTCGGCCATCTGAACACGCATTTGCTGCGACGCGCCCTGCTTCATAGTGAACAATCGCTGGTACGACTGTGTCTGCAATTCCAGCGAACACCCTTCATCCAGATCAATTTGCAGTAGATACGTATCACCGTCCAGAATACCGGGCGACGAACTCATCAACATCAACTGCAATTGATTCGCTCGTTTATCTTCCGTAATGTTCGCCACTTTAAACGGCGGGGTGAAGTAGGCTTTTTTCAGATACGTTCGGGCATCACGTCGGGCGGCTTGAATGTGTAGCTCAGCCTTCATCGCCACAACTTGGGCTCGTCCACGGTTTCCAATAACGCATACCGACGTATCCAGTCGATTACACTATCCAGCCCTTCCAGACTCATTAAGTTGGTAAATACAAACGGATTACCATTTCGCATCTTTCGGGCGTCGCGTTCCATGATACCCAGATCGGCGTTTACATAGGGAGCGAGATCAATTTTATTGATGACCAACAAATCGGATCGCGTAATACCGGGCCCACCTTTCCGGGGAATTTTATCGCCCTCGGCTACGTCGATCACGAAGATCGTTACATCGGCCAGATCGGGGCTGAACGTAGCGGACAGGTTATCGCCACCGCTTTCGATAAATATGATCTCGACGTCCGGAAAGCGCTGGGCCATTTCTTCGACGGCTTCGAGGTTCATGCTGGCATCCTCACGGATAGCCGTATGCGGACATCCGCCCGTTTCGACACCAATAATCCGCTCGGCGGGTAACAGGCTGTTTTGCGTCAGAAACTCGGCGTCTTCTTTGGTATAAATATCATTGGTAATTACGCCAATGCTGTATTGCCCGGTCATCTGGCGAGAAAGTCGCTCAATCAGGGCCGTCTTCCCTGACCCCACCGGCCCCGCAACGCCAATTTTTACGTAAGTTCTTGTCATAGGTTAATTACCTGAATAACATCATTGCTATTAGTTGCTGTCAACTTAGGATTCTTTGTTGGAAGCGGATAAATAATCTGAAATTGTCACAATAACGGTATCGTTAACTGCTTTAAGATCAAGCAGGTCCTTGTCACCTGTTATAAGATGAGTCGCTTTCCCATCAACAGAAGGTGACAATAGGAAATTGTCCTTGGGATCACGACAAAGAGCTATGTCGCTACTGACAATTATGAACTCTGCCCGCAAACTAATTTGTGTTAACAAATCTTGTAAGTCAGTAAGCGAGAAGTATTTTTTGAACTTTGGACGACGCGCTACGTCAACAAATTCATCCAAGAGTTCCTGGCTAAATAGTAAGACCAGAGCGTCATCAGCAAATAGCTTATCTAGTTTGGAAACGTCTTTTGTCAGCAGAAAACTAATCCAAAGGTTAGTGTCTATAATAACCCTATCCTTTGTTTTTGCCATAACGTTTTGCTCTTACTGATGCCACTTCTTTTGTAATTTCTTCTAACGAGGGTGGATTAGCAGCCGCTTTTACCCGGAGACGAGTAATAACTTTCTGGAAATCATCCCCAGTCGTTTGTTTAATGGAAATTAAGTCAAGGTCAGCAAGATCCTGTAGAAGTTTGCTGGCTTTCGGGTTCAAAACGCTAACCTGATATGTCATCATAGTTCAAATATAACTAACTCTGATTTGATTCGGCTATCACAATTTCCTGTACATAATATACGCATTTGTCAGTCCATTTTGCTTGTGATTAAAGGCTTCAGGGATTTCGCCGATTATAGCAAAGCCTAACTTCTGCCATAGCCGAACGGCGCGTTCGTTGCTTTTGATGACGATGTTGAACTGCATGGCTTTATAACCCAGTCGTTTCGCTTCTTTTATTGAAGACTCACACATTATTTTGCCAACACCCTGTCCAGATGCGGTCGGTGATGTCATATAGCCCGCATTGACAATGTGCGAACCCAGATCAGGCTGGTTGTCTTTCATCATAAACGTTCCTACTATGTTGCCGTTTTGTGTTGCTACGTAAGTATGTTTATCGGGTCCGCACCAGTAAGCCAGCATTTTTTCTCTTGACGATTCCGGGTCAAACACATACGTATCGCCCGTAGAAATTACCTGTTGGATAATTTCCCAAATCTGGTCATCGTCGCCAGCGGTTGCCTTTCTAATGTCAATCATTTTTCAGTCAGCCTTAAATTATTATTTTGTTTGTCATCCCGACAAAGGAGGGATCTTCGGGTATAAGTAATATTTAGGCTATTAGCGAAGATCCCTCCTGCGTCGGGATGACAAACAAAATCAGTCAAGACATATATAGCCTCGAATACAACTGTTCGTGCTGCATACTACGTATATCAAAACCGGGGCAACAAAGCCCAATTAACTCCCGATTGGGTTGCAACGTATTGACAACCAACTTCTCAATCAGTTCGTGTAGTGAGAATAAAATCTCCTGTCCATCCTGCTGCCCTAGCGGAATCAGTTTTACGCTGTTCGTGACCATGCCAACGGCTGCATTGTAATAAAATCCGGTCAGGGCGTCGGATTTTGGGATTTGCAAGGCATGCGCATACAGACCAAAAACAAGGCAATAATGTCCGGTGAGTTGGTGCGTTTGTATCGCTTCCCGGTATTGATTAGCCAGTACATTATCAGCCAGCGGTTGAAAAATCTTCATCAAGCGGATGCCTAATTTCTGGCTGGCTTGCCGCATTTCTCTAGGCAATTTCACCGCCGTACATTCGGCGTCCAAGCGTACTAATTCGTCCCAATCATTTCGGGCGGCTGCGTCGTAAGCGAGTGACGCCAAAGCCGCATCGGTATATT
>CAXVWN010000405.1:0-7389 GCA_964263725.1 Spirosoma sp. | reverse complement strand
GAGATTCTGAATGCGGGCGGTGGCAACGAAAGTAGCGCATCCTTGCAGGAATTGACCAAGATTTGCCAAGAGGTAACCGGCAAAACCATCCCGATCAAGCAAGTCGCCGAAAACCGCACCGCTGATATCCGGCTTTATATTACCGACAACACGAACGTAACGGCCCGTACCGGCTGGAAACCTGAACTCGGCATCCGCGAGATCGTGACCGATATCCACAACTGGCTCGATGAAAACCGAGCCGCCCTGGAGCCGATTTTAAGCTAGCTTATTCACTTTTTCTGGACGACTATTCGTCCCAACTCCCACGGGAATTGGGGCTTTTTTAGGTACTTTCTCAGTCCCGCCAGCCAATTGGCTTAACCGGTGTCCGGCTACGACTGGAAACGCACAAGGCTGTGGGTGGACGATCGTAGTATTTACTTTTGGGAATAAATAGGCCAGGCTTTACTTTGCCGATGAATAATTCCCCTTCTCCAGACGGATCTCTTCCATTTAACGATTGAAATAATCCAGGCGGAATGCCCTGCGTGTCTTTCCGATCCAGCCAATAAGGAACCTTGGCTACGGCCGAAGCGGTAAAATAGCCCACAACTACTTCGCGCTCATTAGCTAATTGATGGACATTGCCCGCTGGGACTGATGGTGGGGTATCCGCCACACCACCAGTATTTTGAGTTTGCTCCTCAAGATGCTTAAAATACGTATAAGCACTGGCTGTTAGCGAGGCTTGCCGAAGCTCAACTAAAGCTCCGCTATAATCATAAAAGGGAATCTGAGCCGCTTTTTGTTTGACAATTCGTTTACCATTGACATACTGATCGGACAAGACATTAATATTTGAACTATAAATGATTTGCCAGCAATCTGTGCGGCACGGATAATCATTGACAAAATAACCGCCCCCTGGTATTTGCTCATCGGGCTTATCGCAATCTTCGATCAGATAAGTATCACTTAAATCCCAAACCAAATAAAGGGCCTGCGTACAGGAGCGGCACCAGTCTAGTTTTTCATAGAGAGTCCATTCCCACCGATAGTAGTTAGTCTGGTTAGGGGGATCTTGCGTATCAACAAACAGATCGTGACCAGCGGTATAATTACCGGCAAAGGCTGGAGAAATACTGGCCGGATTGAATTGGACGCTTACCTCGGCAATGGGCGGTACCGCCTGCATAGTCTCAGGCGTAGACTGATAAGTAATCCCTTCACTCAGCGTGAATCGTAACTGGTAGCGATGACCAATCTGACCCTTAAAATCACTGGGAAACTGATAGCTGCCATCCACAGTTTCATGAGCCGGAATCACCTGCCCCGAATCAACGACGACTTCCACGCTCGCTTTGGTGATGGGTATAAAACCGGGTAATCCGGAAACCGTCAATGAGCGGCTGAGCCGGATAATCTGGGGTTCGGCCAGATTGGTAATCGTCCCATCCACGACCACCACATTGAGACGCCCCGTTAAGGGTTGATCAACCGGATCGACGCAACTTGTCATTACACCCGAAAGCAATAAGGTAATAAAGAAGACAAATACAGTGCGCATACGTGTCATGTTCGGAGTAAAGGGTAGGTGATCAATCGCGCCAGCCAACTGGTTTAAAAGGAGTTCGGCCATCGGTGGGTGTGCAGATCGCCGTATAAGGAGGTTGTTGAGCCGTGTTATTAATAATGTCCAGCGCCGGTTCACCTCTCGGCTTAATAGGCTCCAAAACAGGGTCACGACCTTGAAGGGCCTGAAATAAACCCGGTGGGATACTACCCTGGGTATCCTTCCGGTCAAGCCAGTATCGGTTCGTTGATACGGCCGAGGCTGTAAAGACGCCCATAATCCGTTCCTGACGATTAGCCGCGTTTTGCACATTGCCAACCGAGGCTGTAGGCGGGGTATCGGCCACGCCCCCGTTATTTTGGGTTTGGTCGGCCAACAATGTATAAAACCGATACGCCGATGGGGTCAGGGAAGCCTGACGAATTTCTACTAAACAGGGTTCGTGCTGGTAAAACGGAATCTGGGCCACTTGGCGGTTTAGAATTAAGCCGCCATTGGCGTAGATATCCGAAAAAATATTGAGTTTATAGCCGTAAAAAATAGCCCAGCACTGTGTACGGCAAGGATAATCGTATACCCAATAGGGATAACGCCCCCCATTGGGCGGGGGGGGTGGGAAGAAACAGTCTTCAAACAGCAAATCGCCCGTTTGAAAATACTCCTGTCCATACGGAGAGGTCAAAACCAGGACGTTGTTGATGGAATATTGCCCCTGAACACAGGTGCGGCACCAGTCTTGTTTTTCCCAGAGTTTCCAGTCCCACCGGTAATAGTTGGTCTGATTAACCGGGTCCTGAGTATCGATGAATAAGTCATGAGCCGCTGTTATGCCCCGAACAGGCTCGGCGGCCAGACTCGTTGGATTGAATTGTGCCCGCACCGACGCAATGGGAGGAACGGCGGGCATCACCTGCTGGGTGGACACATAGTGGGTTCCGTCAGGCAACGTGAAACGCAGTTGGTAACTATGGCCAATTTGACCTTTAAAGTCACTGGGAAGCTGATAGCGACCATCCACGGTTTCATGAGCCGGAATCACCTGCCCCGAATCGACCACGACTTCCACACTCGCTTTGGTAATGGGTAGTGAGGAGGGTAAACCTGTTAATGGATCGGAACCTGAGCGGTTTAACGTTACAATCTGAGGCTCGGCCAGATTGGTAATCGTCCCATCCACGACCAGGATCGTCAATTTACCCCGGAAGGTGTCCTCCAACTTATCCACGCAAGCCGTTAGCCCCAGTAATACTAAGAAGGAAAGAAGTAGAGCACGCATTGGTTACTATAGCTTGAGTGAAGAAGAAATATGTCTCCTTATTTAAACTCGAAATTGTAAGTTAGACTAGGAATGGGTGCCCCGAAGATGCTCAGCCGATACGGGTTCGTGGCCTGTCCTTCAGTCCGATAAAAAATGGAATACACATTTTTGCGACCATATAGATTATAGACTGTGAAAGTCCAGTGGCCTTGCCAGCGTCGGTTTTTCAGGTTGGGATTGTAAATGTTCCAGGCAAAATCCAGCCGGTGGTAGGCGGGCAGCCGGTATTGATTCCGCTCGTCGTAGTAGGGATATGTCCGGTCCTGGTAGCGGATCAACCCCTCCGGTGCCGTGTACGGGCGACCTGTACTATAAGCAAAATTGAACGAGAAACTGTGGTGCTTCCCTTGATTGATCGTCAGGCTCATATTCAGGCTGTGCGGACGGTCATAGTTAGCCCGATACCAGTTACCACCGTTGATCTGCTGGGTAAAATCAACGCCCGCGTTTACTTGATTGAGTGTTCGGGCATACGTGTAGTTGACCCAACCCGTCAGCTCACCCTTTTTCTTGGATACCATCAACTCCAGGCCATACGCTTTGCTACGGCCCGCCAACAGTTGTGTTTCAGGATAGGGTTGAAGCAAGAAATTTGCCCCCGGTTTATAGTCCAGAATATGCTGCGTACTCCGCCAGTATACCTCTGCCGATAGTTCAAAAATATTGGTCTTTGCGTTCAGAAAATAGCCCGCCGAAATCAATTGGCTCACCTGCGGCTGAATGTGTGTATCAGCCGTTTTCCAACGGGAGGTTGGCAGGGGCGTCGTAGTATTGGTAATCACCTGCAAGTATTGCCGCATCAGATTATAGCCGATTTTGATGGACGAATTGGGCGTCAGCGCATACCGTAAACCCAGACGCGGTTCAAAGCCACCATATTGTTTGGTTACCTGTCCGGCACCAAATACCGTAGAATCTGCAACGGTAGTAGCGTCGAGTAATTCACCAGTTGTCGATCCGTCGTTACGGTAGCGACGTACTACGGATGGCCCCAGATTCAGGAAATTCGAATAACGCAATCCCGCCGAGACGGCTAACTTATCCGATACACTAATTTCATCTTCTATATGGATGGCTAATTCCAATGCATTCTCGATGGGCGTTTTTTGGTAGTTGACCGCTATGCTGTTACCCGGTATCAACTCGCCGGGATTGAGCCTGTAATGAGTACCGCTAACGCCCACCTCAATTTTCTGGCTGGCCAGTTGGTAATTCAGATTCGACTTGATTTGACGCTGTAACAGCGATTGTTTCAGGACAACTTTGTTATTGGTACTATCTTCCGTGGATAAAATTCTGGGAATGTATTGCGCCACTAAAGCCGTCGTTTGCATATTCAACCGGGGATTGAACGTGTGAAACCAGCGCACCATGCTGTTGGCTGTTTGCTGGGCATATTGCGTGTTCACCGCATTGACATTGGCCAGACTGCCCAGCAGATTAGTCTGAAACAAATCCTGGCTGTAATAACCCATCGCCGTAACCGTATTGCGGTCATTAATGCGCCAGAAGAGTTTGGCCGCCCCATCACCAAACTTAGCCCGAATGTTATCGAAGCGCGGAGAAACAGCCCGTAGCAGAAAGTCGTTGAAAGCACCCCGCCCCGATACCATCAAGGCTAGTTTACCTTTGATAATGGGCGCTTCGATGGTCAACCGATTAGCGACCAAACTAGCTCCACCACTCAAGTGAAACTGATTGAGGTCGGGGTTACGCAGGCTTATATCCAGCACCGATGCGGCCCGGCCGCCGTAGCGAGCGGGCACATTTCCCTTGTACAAATCCAGCCCGCTTACCGCATCGGGCGGAAAGACCGAGAAAAGGCCAAACATGTGAGTCGGGTTAAAAATAGGCGTATCGTCGAGCAGAATCAGGGTTTGGTCGGTGGTGCCGCCCCGAATGTTGAGCCCGTTGGCCGCTTCGCCCACGCTGGTTACACCGGGCAACATTTGCAGACTACGCAAAATATCTACTTCGCCTAAAGCGGCTGGCATCTTTTTGAGGGTAGAAATATTAATCTGACTGACACCCAGCAACGGCTGTCGAACGTTTCGATCATAACCCTTGCTGGTCACAACAACCTCTTCCAATTGGCTGGAAACAGAAGGTAAATAGACAGTCAGGGTTCTATTCTCACGCAGGTAAAGCGTGGTTCGGAAAGGCACAAATCCCAGACTTCGGACCACGACAATATGCTGCCCAGAGCGGGCTTTTATGGAGAAATTACCCTGCGCATCGGTGTAAGTACCGGTAGTCACTTTTTCATAATCCAGCACCACGGCCGCCCGCACAATGGGTTGCTGGCTGGCCGAATCCCGAACCGTACCCGAAAGCGTATACAGAATCTGAGCGTGGGCACTAAACCCAAATGCTAGTAACAACAGGGTTGAGAGAAGTCGTTTCATGAAGAGCAAACAAGAAACATACGCTGCCTTTTATAGGTATAGACGTTGGCTTGTTGCTTTTACTCATATCGAGCATAAATATCAAACTTACGGCTGACCAGAATTTTTGTGTTGTCGTTGTTAACGTAGTTGATTGACCTGTAGAGTTTGGGTAACGCTTACTGCTTGTGCATAGTCAGAGGCATTTGAACAACCAATGAGCCTAATGGCTAGCCAGATTAGCAGGTCATCTACAAAGTGACGAGTAAAAATACCTGCCTGAATCTATCGTGTAGATTTGGCTAGCGAATAGGTAATTGTAATTTTGGTAAATAATATCGCCCCACCGTCCATGCCCGAAATATTTAGAGTATTTGGCTTTCGTTTTTTGTTTTACAGCAATGACCATCTACCAATTCACGTACACGTTCGAAACAGTGACGGCGAAGCCCGGTTTTCTATAAATCCCATTCAATTATTAGATAATCATGGGATGAAGTCTAAAGACCTAAAAATTGCAGAAGGGCTTATTTAAGAAAATCCGGACTGGATGGTCGAGGATATTATAGAACATCGCTGGAAGAAATTTTTTCAGCAATAACCCTTTACTCTCTAAATGGATCATTTCACAGCCCGGCATGTTTGGTTTGACGATACTCGGGTATATGTTGAGTTAAACGATGGCCGTATAGTAGGCAGTCCGCTGGCTTGGTTTCCACGACTACAACACGCTACGCCCGAACAGCGAAGTCATTTCGAATTAGTGGGTGGCGGGTATGGTATCCATTGGAACGAATTAGATGAAGACCTAACGGCAGAAGGCTTTTTGACATATTCCCGAAAATAATGTTCTTTTTTGTACATAAACAGAATCGGTTCACTTTATAACTAACATCAGTTTAGGACATAACACGCATGACAACCGCCCTTGACTCTATTACTCAGCAACGCGTTGATAAATGGCTTAGTGGAAACTACGATGCCACGACAAAAGAATCGATTCAACACCTGATTGATTCCGGCAACGTTACCGAACTAACCGACTCGTTCTACCGCGACCTTGAATTTGGCACCGGTGGCCTACGTGGCATTTTAGGCGTAGGCTCAAACCGCATGAACCGTTACACCGTTGGAGCCGCTACACAAGGGCTTTCCAACTATATCAATGCGGCATTTCCAGGCCAGGACATTAGTGTAGCAATTGCTCACGACAGCCGCCGAATGAGCCCGGAGTTCGCCCGTTTAGTGGCCGATATCTTTTCGGCAAATGGCATTAAGGTGTACCTCTTTAGTGCGTTGCGTCCTACACCCGAACTGTCATTTGCCATTCGCCAGTTGGGTTGCCAGAGCGGTATTGTCGTTACGGCATCACACAACCCTCCTGAGTACAATGGTTACAAGGTTTACTGGAACGACGGCGGTCAGGTAGTAGCGCCCCATGACAAAGCCATCATCGGTGAGGTGAGCAAGATTACCTCCATCGACGATATCAAATTTGAGGGCGTACCAGAAAAAATTCAGTTAATTGATGAAGAGATTGATGCACCTTACGTAGAGCGGGTTAAATCGAATGCGGTCAATCCTGATGTTATCAAGCGCCAGTCCGATCTGAACATCGTGTACACACCTATTCACGGAACAGGTATTACACTCGTGCCCCGCGTGCTCGACGCGTTAGGTTTCACCAACGTTCATATTGTTGAGCAACAGGCTACGCCAGATGGCAATTTTCCAACGGTAAAATCACCGAATCCTGAAGAACGGGCGGCTATGCAGCTGGCCCTTGATCTGGCCAATTCACTCGACGCCGATCTCATCATGGCTACTGACCCCGACGCCGACCGGGTTGGCGCGGGTGCCCGCAATCACCACGGCGAATTTGAGTTGTTGAATGGCAACCAGATGGCCAGTCTGATTATTTATTACCTGCTCAACGCCTGGAAAGACGCGGGCAAATTGACGGGTAAGGAATTTGTAGCCAAGACCATCGTTACCACCGATCTTATTGATCAGATGTGCAAGCGGTATGGCGTAAGCTGCTACAATACCCTAACGGGCTTCAAATACATTGCGGAGGTTATTCGTGAACTCGAAGGCAAGGAGCAGTTCATTGCCGGGGGCGAAGAAAGCTA
>CAXVWN010000404.1:0-13101 GCA_964263725.1 Spirosoma sp. | reverse complement strand
TAGCTGGCAGACATAACACCGGCATCTCTGATACTTTTATCGAAATGCGGGATATGATATTCCTGCGCTAATTTTTTAACGAGTGCATTCACCTCATCAGTAAAACCAGTACAGCCCATGTGTCCGGAAATGTGGCTGATACGTGGAATTTTCTTCATCGCCAATTCAATTTGAGCGCGAAATTCTTTTTCGACATCGGCAAGTTTCCAGTCATTTTCTACCACCGAACGCTTGGGATAGTTTTTGTTCGGACGAAGCATCGGGTAGAAATAACCGTCGGCATCCCGCAAACTCGGGCAGTCGGAAAGCGGTCGCCATTTGACATTGTCCCACTCGCTGGTTAGCGTTAAATGAATGCCGACATCCGCCGTTGGAATTTGCGTAAGCATGTTGACCGCTTCCGGAAACCACGGCGAAGGAACAAGCACTTCGATAGATTTCTCGATACCGTCTTTATAGCATTTCAGGATGGCTTCGTTTCCTGCGTGCGAATAGCCCATATCATCACCGCGGATTATCAGGCGAGGTGGCGTTGACTGGGCCGTAGCGACAGACAAAGTTGAAAAAATAAACGCTATCGTAAGTAAAGTTTTGCTAGTCATCTGGTGGAGTTAAAAAAACGTACTTAAACCTGTTCACTGTAGAAGAGTCTACCAGCAAGAATCTAATGAAAAAAGCGGCTTGAGCCGCTTTTTTCATTAGATCAAAAGATTAGAACTATTCACCATCAAAACTTTGAATCATGTTCCGATAAAACGTTTTCGCTTTCCACTGGCCTCCCGCAATAATACGTCGAACGGTATAAAGCGGCATAGTATCGTCGCGTTTGTCGGCCAGTGTAAAAGCAGCAACATAACCGCGTTTTTGCAATTCGGGAAGAGCTTCCCTGTTCCATAAACCGAACGGATAAGCGAAGTACTTCACCGGTTTCCCGATAATTCCTTCTAGTTTGGTTTTTGGTTCATCAACCTGAATCTTCCAATCGTCGCCCTGGTATTTCTTCACATTGTGGTGATCCCATGTATGGGCGCCAATGGCATGACCTCTGTCTGACAGGTCTTTAATTTGCGTCTTGTCCATATACGGCTGTTTCCCATGCCGGCCAATGGCTACGGTCATGATAAAAAACGCGCCCTTAAATCCGTGTTTTTCGAGTTCGGGAGCCGCCACCGTATATTGGTCAAGGTCACCGTCATCGAAGGTGAGCATAACAGGCTTTTTGGGCAGTGGTGCGCCGGTAGTCAGGTAAGCGTAAAGTTGATCGGGTAACACCGTATGATACCCACTATCGGCCAGCATTTGCATTTGCTCTTTGAAGGCGGCCACCGGAATAATGTAATCCTTCGACGTTTTGGAATCACTCGCGCGCCAGTCGCGAATTTGATGGTAACACAAAACCGGCACTTGCGGGCGAGCCAGAATCGTGGCGGCATCGGCAATCTTACCAGCCGGAATGCTGGACGGATCGGGAGCCGCTACAGTAGCTGTTTCAGCAGCTTTATCTGTCGTTTTTTCGGCTGTAGTGGCTGTTTTTGCAGAATCAGCGGTGGTTTCGGCAGACTCGGAGCCTTTCGACTGGCAACTTGTCAGGCCATTGGAAAGTAGAACAGAGAGGCCACAGGCCGCAACGAGAGAGAGAGTTTGACGACTAAACATAATGAACGATTATGCCCCAAACTTAACGAAAACTCAGCAGCTACCGACAGAAATTTAGGGAACAACTCCAAACTTCACGTCTTATTATATAGGCGATTGGGTTCCTCATGTTTAAGGGCGAGTGTGAATTCGCACTTAGATATAGATAGTCAATATCCTGACCAACAATAAGCTACTATTTCCCATCACGCTATCCAACTGATCGTAATAAAGATAAAATAAAGTAGCATTCGGGGTATTAAATGGGTGCGATAGCCTTTTATATCAATAGCTATATCAATAGCTACTCAAAAACGACTTATGAACAGAAGGGAAGCATTAACGCGGGTTAGTTGGATGCTGGGCGGAACCCTTTCGGCTCCTACATTACTGGCCATGAATCGCTGGGAGCAGATCGCTACAGCAGGACCAGCCCTCAACCGGACAGGTACATTTTTGAACGAAACACAACACGAAATTATGGCTCGTGTTACCGAACTTATTATTCCCCGAACCGTCACGAACGGCGTCGATTCGCCGGGCGCTCTGGATGTCGGCGTACCCGACTTTGTTGAGATAATGCTTCGCGATTGTTACCAAAAATCTGCGCAAGATGCATTTCTGGTGGGTGTTAACGAGTTGGAACGAAAAAATTTCCTGACGCTCCCACCCGATCAGCAAACCGTACTATTAAAACAGGTTGAGGCAGATGCTCAGAAAAACAGCAAACCAACCTTCTGGCTCATCAGTAAAGAACTAACCTTGCTGGGCTATTTCACCTCAGAAGCAGGCATTAAAGCATCGTTTGATTATCAGCCCATTCCAGGAAAATTCGCGGCAATCAAGATTAAGCCCGGCCAAAAAGATTTCATGTACGGCAACCAGGCGTAAAGTTGTAACACAGGCGGCCTTACAACAACTAATCAACTACTATGAACCTGAATTTAAAAGCAGAAAAAGACCATACATACGATGCTATTGTCGTTGGCTCGGGTATGACGGGAGCCTGGGCCGCCAAAGAATTAGCCGAAAAAGGATTGAAGGTCCTGATTCTCGAACGGGGCTATGAACTCAAGCACGTTGAGGATTACAAAACAGCGTTCCAAGACCCTTGGGAGTTTGAACACCGGGGTAAAATTTCCAACGTAGCCGCCGAAGAGCATTACGCCAGCATATACTTTTCGGCCAAAGAAGGCTCTCAATACCTGTATACCAACGATAAAGAGAACCCGTACATTCAGAAACGACCTTTCAACTGGATTCGGGCGTATCATACGGGTGGCAAATCGTTGCTGTGGGGAAAGCATACGTACCGTTGGAATCGCGAAGATTTCCTGGCAAATGCCAAACAGGGTCTCGGTGTTGACTGGCCCATTGGTTACGATGAGCTAGTGCCCTGGTATAAATACGTTGAAAAATTTGTAGGCATCAGCGGGCAGGCCGAAGGCCTGGATGTGTTGCCAGACAGCACATTTCTGCCGCCCATGGCGATGACGGCGCCCGAAGTTCATTTAAAAAAATCGGTAGCTCAAAAGCTAAATCGTCCCATCATTATGGGCCGGGTGGCGCATCTGACCAAACCTCAGCCGTGGCATACGGCACTGGGTCGGGCAACCTGCCAGTTTCGAAATCGCTGCTCGCGGGGTTGCCCGTTTGGTGCGTATTTCAGTTCGCTGGCGGCCACGTTGCCAGCCGCTCGCCAAACAAACCGGCTGACGATTGTGCATAATGCCATTGTCAAAGAGATTTTACTGGACGATAAAACGCAGAAAGCCAAAGGCGTGCGCGTCATTGATCAGAACACCATGGAAGTGCGGGAATTTTACGCCAAAGTAATTTTCCTCAATGCCGGAACCGTTGGCTCTACGTCCATTCTGATGAACTCGAAATCGGCACGATTCCCAAACGGGCTTGGTAACGACAGCGATCAATTGGGCCGAAATTTAATGGACCATCACCTAAGTGTAGGCGCAAGAGCCGATATCGAGGGGTTTGAAGACGATTACTATTTCGGGGCGCGTCCCGGTAGTTTATACATTCCACGCTTTAGGAATTGGGGCAACGACAAACGAGACTATCTCCGGGGATTCGGTTATCAGGGTGGCGCTTCGCGAGCAGACTATTCACGGGGAGCAACCGAACCGGGATTTGGTGCCGATTTCAAGCAAAAAATGACGCAGCCCGGCCCCTGGAAAATTAACCTTAGCGGCTTCGGCGAAGTTCTGCCCAATCCCAATAATCGCTTTACCCTCAGCGAAAACCAGAAGGACAAATGGGGCCTGCCACAGATTGTTTTCGATGCTGATTTTGGCGAGAATGAACTGGCCATGCGGAAAGACATTATGAACGATGGCGCTGAAATGCTCGAAGCGGCTGGTTTCAAAAATGTAGTTGCCTACGACAATCCGGTAGCGCATATGGGGTTGGGCATTCACGAAATGGGCACCGCCCGCATGGGAAAAGACCCCAAAACCTCCGTGCTAAACAAGTTCAATCAGGTACATGCGTGCAAGAACGTGTTCGTAACCGATGGGTCAGCGATGACTTCATCCTCGAACGTGAATCCCTCGCTAACGTACATGGCCCTTACGGTTCGCGCGGCCAACCATGCGGTTGAACAATTGAATGCGCATACCCTCTGAAAAGCTCATTTAAAACACCGGCATTGGCGGCCAGACATAACCCAAATGGTGGCCGGCCGGTGCCGGTATTTTCAGCGTATATCCTTGATTTTGCCATTGCCTGCCCTATTTATGGAACGAAGAGATTTTATTAAAACAACCGGTCTTATAGGAGGCACCTATGCCCTTTCCGGGCCTTCTGCCCTGGTCAATTCGGCAGCAGCTAATACATCGGCACCAACGTCGGCATTTTGGCTCGATGGACCGATGCGTTGGGCCCAGCTTGCTTTTGTAGAAAGAGATCCGGGGCATTATGATCCTGACTTCTGGCTCAGTTATTTTAAACGTATTCATGCCAATGGAGCCTTGCTCAGTGCCGGTGGCGTCGTGGCTTTTTATCCAACGAATATACCACTGCATCACCGAAGCGATTATCTGGGCAACGCCGACACGCTGGGCTATTTAGTAGAAGGCTGCAAGAAACAGGGCATGAAAATTATGCTCCGTACCGATCCTCATGCGGCCCGGCAGGATGTGTACGATGCTCACCCAGACTGGATTGCGGTGAATCCGGATGGAACAAAACGGCGTCACTGGGCAAACCCAGAACTATGGGTAACCTGTTCGTTCGGTCCTTATAATTTCGAGTTCATGCCCCAGGTGAACAAAGAAATTATGGAGCGGTACAAGCCCGAAGGTATCTTCTCAAACCGTTGGGCGGGCCACGACATTTGTTATTGCGAACATTGTGTAAGCAACTTCAAAACGTATTCTGGCCTGGACCTTCCCAAAAAACCGGATAAACTCGACCTGACTTTCCGCAAATATTCTGAATGGCGGGTAAAGCGCTTGCGGCAATTGTGGGCTTTGTGGGACGATGGAATCCGTAAACAACAGCCAAACTCACGCTTCATACCGAACGGTTTTCCCGACAAGATCGTAACGGGTAAAGAAGCGGATCTTTTCTTTGCTGACCAGCAGGCCCGGCGAGGGCTTATGGCCCCCTGGTCAAACGGGAAAGGAGCGAAAGAACTACGGTCGACATTGGGTTTAAAACCCTTGATTGGCATATTCAGCGTTGGTATTGAAGAAGAATACCGCTGGAAAGATTCTGTGCAGAGCGACGCCGAAATCCGAATTTGGGTGGCTGAAGGCACAGCCAACGGCATGCGCCCCTGTTTTGTGAAGTTTGGTGGCGATATCTACGACAAGCGGTGGATGGAAGCGGTAGCCAGGCTGTATGAAGGCTATTACAAAAACGAAAAATACTTGCGCAACACGGCACCCATGGCCCGTGTTGCGGTCGTTTATTCGGAGCAAACCGACCGCAACTACGGCGGCAACCCCTGGCAACAGAAAAGCAGTGATCACCTGGATGGTATGTACCATGCGCTCATAGAAAGCCGTATTCCGTTCGACATGGTGAATGATCGTTTACTCGGAGTAGATGATCTGAAACAGTTCAAACTACTTATTTTGCCTAATATTGCGGCTCTTTCCGATGCGCAATGCAAACAGATCCAGGCGTTTGTAGAGAATGGAGGTAGTATTGTTTCAACCTTTGAAACATCCCTCTATGACGAGGAAGGTAAACAACGAGCCGATTTTGGGCTGGCAAGTCTGCTTGGCGTTTCCTACGATCAGAAGGTGGAAGGCCCCATGCGAAACAGTTATCTTCAATTGCATAGCGACCCAAATAATAGTCAGTCTCAAGCGGTATTAAAAGGGCTGGAAGATACACCTCGAATTATCAACTCGATTTATAAAGTTAACGTAAAACCCACGACCACATTCTCCAGTCCAATCACGCTTATTCCTTCGTATCCCGATTTACCCATGGAGGATGTATACCCGCGTGTGGTCGAAACCGATACTCGTGAGCTTTATTTACGGCAGGTTGGCAAAGGTCGCGTCGCGTATATTCCCGGCGATCTGGATCGGTCTTTCTGGCAGATGATGGGCACCGATCACGGAAAACTTCTGGGCAATGTAATCCATTGGGCGCTGGATGAAAAGCCCATTGCCACCGTGAAAGGGCCGGGCGTAATGGATGTCGTGGTCTGGCGTCAGGAGAAATCTATGACTGTCCACCTGGTCAACCTTACCAACCCAATGATGATGAAAGGCCCCTTTCGGGAGTTGATACCAGTAGAAGCAGAGGTCACGGTTAAGGTTCCGGCTGGGGCAAAAGTGACTGGCGTAAAGCTGCTTATGAGCGAGCAAACCCCGAAGTATGTCCTAAAAGATGGTCATTTAACGGTAACAGTACCCAAAATTCTCGACCACGAAATTGTGGCGCTGGATTTGGCCTGATGCTGTGGTAGATGATGTCGGTTTCTGGAACGCCAGCCCGGTCAAAACCGACATCACACCACCAATATACCTACCGCCCCCATTCTTAACAACTGAATACGACCCATGATCTGGAAACAAGTTATTGATCCATTTAACAGCATTGTATTATCCGTACTGGTGGCGGCATTGCCTATCCTGTTCATCTTCTGGGCACTGATTATCAAAAAGATGAAGGGGTATCAGGCCAGTTTGATCGCCACGGGTCTAGCCATGATTATTGCTATTCTGGTGTATGGAATGCCCGTAAAACTAGCCCTTTTGTCGGCGGCACACGGCGCGGTATATGGCTTATTTCCCATTTGCTGGTTGGTTGTTATGGCGGTTTTTCTATTCAATATCACCGTTAAAAGCGGCCAGTTCGAGATCATTAAATTCTTCATGGCGTCAATCACATCCGACCGGCGGTTGCAGGCGTTATTGATTGCTTTTTCGTTTGGCTCGTTTTTGGAAGGGACGGCCGGATTTGGCGCACCCGTTGCCATTACGGCGGCTATGCTGGTTGGATTGGGTTTCAACCCGCTCTATGCGTCGGGCATTTGCCTGATTGCCAACACAGCTCCGGTTGCTTTCGGCTCCATTGGTATTCCCATAACTGTTGCCTCGCAGGTGTCGGGAATTCCTGAACTGCCCATTTCGCAAATGGTAGGACGAACCCTGCCAATTTTGTCGATCATGTTGCCTTTTTACCTCGTGATCATCATCGCCGGATTCAAAAAAGCGAAAGAAGTTTGGCCGGCGGCATTGGTATCCGGCCTCTCGTTTGCCCTTCTCCAATATTTTTCCTCTAACTTCTTGGGGCCAGCCCTACCCGATGTGATTGCGGGTCTTGGTTCAATTGTCTGCCTGATGATCTTCCTGCGATTTTGGAAACCCGGCACTATCTGGCGCTTTGCCAACGAACCTGCGGCTACGATCAATCCCGATATAAGTTATACGAATGGGCAACTCATTAGAGCCTGGTCGCCCTTTATTGTCCTGACAATCATGGTCATTGCCTGGGGTATAAAGCCAATCAAAGACGTACTCAATTCGGCGGGGATGATTCAGTTTGAGTTTCCCGGCCTTCATAATGCCATTCAGGGAGAAGATGGAATTCTTTTGCCTAAACTATTTAAATTCAATTACTTATCGGCGGCAGGAACGGCAATTTTGATCGCCGGCCTTGTTGCCATTCCGCTGGTTGGGCTTACTTACCGTGAAGGCGTTAACGTGCTTGGAGCCACTTTAAACCAACTGAAATTTCCGATTCTTACGATTGCTGCGGTTTTAGGATTCGCTTACATCCTCAATGATTCCGGCATTACCCTTACGCTGGCCGCCGTTCTGGCCAATACCGGTTTCTTCTTTCCATTTTTTGCGCCTGTACTGGGTTGGCTGGGCGTTTTCATTACCGGTTCCGACACCTCCGCCAATGCGCTGTTCAGTAAACTTCAATACGCCACTGCCCAATCCATCGGCGTTGATCCGGTGGTGACCGTGGCCGCCAATATTTCGGGTGGCGTTGTGGGCAAAATGATCTCTCCGCAATCCATCGCCGTAGCTGCGGCAGCGGGTAATCTGGTGGGCAAAGAATCGGAGCTGTTCCGATTTACGGTGAAGCACAGTTTCTACATGCTGATTTTCATCTGTTTCATCGTATTAGCGCAGGCTTACGTGGTGAAATGGATAATTCCCGTATACGAAATGATCGGCAGTAAGAAAGCGGTTGCGCTGCCCGATGTAACAAAAGGATATACCTACCTGATTCTGTTAGCTGTATTATTAGCCGGTATAGCCTCCGCTGTTCTGATTACGGCCAAAAAGAAAGAACCAACACCAAACCTTGTAGACTAATTTTGGCTCATTATTAGATAACGAGTGATGTCTGAGATAGTAAGCACCAAAGTGAAAATCCGGTGTTTCAAAACATCAATTAATAACCGTAAACGTTGCTTATGAAGATTGTCGTATTGGATGGATACACGCTGAATCCGGGTGATTTATCCTGGAAAGGGCTGGAGAAACTTGGCGAATTAATTGTGTATGACCGGACACCAGCCGATAAAATACTGGAACGGGCACAGGGCGCCGAAATCATTTTTACGAACAAAACGCCATTGGACGACGCCATTTTAACCCAGCTTCCCGCCTTGACATTCATTGGGGTTCTGGCAACTGGTTATAACATTGTCAACACAGACATTGCAAAAAAGAACGGAGTCATTGTCAGCAATGTGCCCGGTTATGGGACCGCTTCGGTCGTTCAATTAACGTTTGCTTTATTGCTCGAATTGACCCAACATGTTCAACGCCATAGCGACTCGGTGAGGGACGGGAAATGGGCACGCTCAGCCGATTTTTGTTTTTGGGATTACCCAATGATCGAGCTGGCCGACAAAACGATAGGCATCATCGGATTTGGTAGTATTGGCGAGAAAGTTGGGGATATTGCCACAGCCTTTGGTATGAATATCATTGGGTCAAAACGGCATCATACCGATCAGTCGCACCGAAAAAATTTCCGGTGGGCCGAAATCCCCGAATTGCTGCAACAATCGGACGTTGTGAGTATTCATTGTCCTTTACTGCCTGAAACACAAGGCTTGATCAATAAAGAAGCTCTTGCCTTGATGAAGCCCTCGGCGTTCCTGCTGAATACGTCGAGAGGGCCAATTGTCGTGGATCAGGATTTGGCCGATGCCTTGAACAACGGCGTAATTGGGGGAGCGGGTATCGATGTGTTATCGAAAGAGCCGCCAGTCGCAGACAACCCGTTATTCACCGCAAAAAATTGCCTGATTACCCCGCACATTGCTTGGGCAACTCTAGAAGCCAGAACCCGGCTAATGGCTATTGCCGTTGATAATCTTACCGCATTTATTAGTGGAAATCCAATCAACGTAGTCAACAAATAAGGGGTTGATCTATGAAAAACAGCCGAAATCAATTTGTAATCCCTTCTGTCGGGGCGCTGTTGCTGCTGGCCGTAATGCTCATTACGGGTTCTTCGGCGCAGGCACGCATTATTCGCATTGAAATCACCAGCGTTCAATCGCCCACGTTCAACGGAAAATCGTTTGGCCGGGTTGGTTCTTACGAGAAACTTCGGGGAAAAGCGTATGGGGAATTGGACCCAAATAGTCCGCAGAATGCGCTCATCACCGATATTGGACTGGCGCCACGCAATGCAAAGGGTATGGTGGAATACGCAATGGATATTTACATTCTGAAACCAGTTAACCTCGCCAATGGTAACCACAAACTTTTTCTGGAAATAAATAATCGGGGTGGAAAACTCTTCGGTGGATTCAATAAAAGCAGCGGAGGCAACGACCCGACAACATCCACGCAGGCTGGCGAGGGTTTCCTGATGAATATGGGCTACACAATGGCCTGGAATGGTTGGGATTGTTCGGCGGCTCCAATAAATGACAACCTGACGATTAGCGTCCCAATGATCAAAAATGCGGATGGATCGCCAATTACGGGACCATCCTACGAGTACATCGTCTACGACAACGCGACGGCCCTCTCCTATTCACTCGCTTACCCGGCAGCAATGCTGGATAAGTCTCAGGCGACACTCACGGTGCGCGAACATTTGCAGGACGCTCCCACCGTTGTTCCAGCCAACGATTGGGAATACGTCAACGACCGCACAATTCGGTTGCTCCCCGCTGGAACAGCCTTCCGGCAGAGCGCCATCTACGAATTTAGCTACACAGCACGCGACCCGATTGTGGCGGGCGTTGGCTTCGCGGCCACCCGCGATTTTGTCTCGTTTTTGCGGTATGCCACCGCCGACGATTTCGGTACCCCTAACCCGTTAGCGGGCGATTTACGCTATACTTTTTCGTATTCGCTCTCCCAACCGGCCCGTTACATCAATGATTTTCAGACGCTGGGTTTCAATGCTGATGAACAGAATCGGCGGGTTCTGGACGGAATCGAAAACTGGCTGGGGGGCGGTAGTGGCATTGGGCTCAATGTTCGATTTGCACAGCCGTCACGAACGGAACGCAATCGGCAAAATCACCTGTACCCAGAGGGGCTTTTTCCGTTCGCCTATCCAGTTATGACCGATCCGCTTTCGGGAAAAACAGCAGGGCGTCTGGCCCGATGTTCCACCAGCAACACGTGTCCAAAAGTGTTTGAAATCAATTCAGCAAACGAATATTGGGTCAAAGCTGCTTCGTTAGTACATACGGACGGTAAAGGAAATGACCTGCCTGATCCTGATAATGTTCGATTTTTTCTAATCTCTGGCGCACAACACGGTACTGGAAATGGGACAACTCGGGGTTTATGTCAGCAGTTCCAGAATCCAACGAATGCCGATCCGGTTTTGCGGGCACTTTTCATCGCACTCGACGACTGGGTTACGAAAGGAACCGTACCACCCGCCAGCGAAGTACCCCGGCAATCGACCGGAACCGCTGTCATCGCTATTCCACAACCAAATTCTCAAACGGGTCTGATTCCGCAAGCGGCACTTGGGTGGCCAACCATTCCGGGAGTGACCTATACCGGAAGCGTTACAACGCGCTATCTGCTTAATTTTGGCTCCTCGCTTGAGAAAGGAATCGTAACGACTTTTCCAACCAGCGTGGCAGGTCGACCCACCTATACAAATTTTGTCTCCAAGGTTGATAAAGACGGTAACGAACTAGCGGGGATTCGCTTGCCGCCCGTTGCTGTACCAACTGCCACCACCACGGGCTGGGCTTTACGACGGGCGGGCTTCGGCGAAAACGACGGTTGCGAAGGTTCTGGCCAGAACATACCGTTCAAAACGACCAAAGCCGAACGCTCGTCAACCAACGACCCGCGCTTGTCGTTGCAGGAACGATATGAAACGCATGATGGCTATGTGGAGGCTATTCAAAAGTCCGTTCAGGCACTGGCAGCGCAACGTTTTTTACTACCCGAAGACGCGCAACAGTATATAAAATCTGCTCGGGAGAGTGCCATTTTACGGTAATTGGAATTAGATAGGCAAAATATTCACTTTGTTATACTGTCAACTGCCTTTTTTATTAAGGGAACTACAATAAAACCTGTTGGAATTGAAAGCCATAATTCCACAAGAAAATAGTCAAAAAACCATATTTTCAAAAAATCAGGTTTCCATCCGATTCTTGTCAATAACAAGCCAAAACTCATAATTCCTGACATGGCAATAGAAACTAATAAGGTGAACACAATTATTGATTGTACTTTAGATAATTTCATTTTTTTGTTTTAAAATAAATCTGTTTTTACAAATACTCCCAAATTATTAACATTGTAAGATTCCGGTCCATAATAATCCCGATTCATTCCTAACCCAAATTGAACATTTTTATAAGATATCCCGAATCGTAAGTAAATTCTACTTACTTCATGAAAATCTAGTTTAGTATTATAGTTGAAAAATCCTTGAAAACGGGTATAAATCCCCCATTTTTTTGACAACATTGGTTTATATTCAAAAACAGAAAAGGTTTCGAAATTATATGTCTGAGTCAGGTCAAATCGGGGTAATACGACAATTACAAAATCACGATTGGCAAACAAATATTGCAATCCTGCTGTAGGACGAACTGTTATTAAGTTTCCATCTGAAGAACAAATCGCTGATAGGCCAGTAGTTAATGAAATACCTTTCCATATTTCAGCCGTTAGCAAGGATTGGGAGAAGAATTCTGACGTATTACTGATCTCCTTATAACCACCCATAAAGTTGGTCACGTTAAAGAATCCAAATCTTGATTTCGGTGAAAATTGTTTGTTCACAATCAACTGGAAGGTGAAGGCTTTGTCACCTGCGAATAGCTCGATTGGAAGAGGCACCCCGACTGTTTGGCTAGTTGAGGCTTGTAAACTGTCTTTTGTTTGGGCAAAGGCAGACTCTAATACAAGGGATAAGATAATAGCTACTAGATAGTTAAGCTTCATTTCTCTTCTGTTAGTAAAACTTTAGCAAAAGTATCTGCTTCAGAACTTAACAGAACGGACGAGGAAGGCCACTATTCGGACAATTCAATCATCTTTCGATAGTCGGTTGGGGTAATACCAGTATGTTTTTTAAAAAAGCGGCCGAAATAGGAAATATCATCAAAGCCTATTTCAAAAGCGATCTCGCCAACAGTCATATTGCTTTTTTGTATTAAAATTTTAGCTTCTAAAATCAACATTTCATCAATTAATGCTGATGCGGAACTACCTAATGTAACCTTTACTGATTTGTTCAGATGATTGGGTGTAATATTCAGTTCTTCTGCATAAAACCTGACTGAATTATTTTTGGCTATATTGTGATTAAGCAACCACTTAAAGTTAACAGTAATTCGTTCGTGAGACGGGAAGTTAATTCTCAATCGAAAATCAATTGATCGTTTCATTTCGGCAAGAAAGGTTGTCAAATACAATTTTATAATGTCCGCATTTGCTTCACTTTCGTTAAGCTTTTGCATACGTTTAAGTAACACGATTAAATGTTCTAATTCCTCATTTTCAAACCTTATAATGG
>CAXVWN010000403.1:0-8285 GCA_964263725.1 Spirosoma sp. | reverse complement strand
ATAAACGCAGTCGGATTTCGGAGAAAGGCAGGTGAACGCATGGTTTTTGTCATTCTAACAAAGCTAACATAAACTACTTCTTATCCTACTGACGATACTGTTCATGCATGTGCCTTCTATTATTACTTTCAGCATGTTTCTGAAACATGGACAAGGGCCAAAGAGGAAAGTGCAATGAAAAGATGCGTTATGAAAAGCCAATCGTTTCCATGCGTTTACTGCGCGATTCGTTTCGCGATTGACAAATAGTAGTTTATATCCGGCGTTGGCAAGCCCGGAATCTTGGCCTGCTCATCCCACGTTCGAAGTTGCAGAATACCGTTAAAATAGGGATTGGTTTCAAAGGTTGTTGCTTCTTCGGCGGTCATAGGTCCACCCTGAAATGCCAACGTTTTTAAACTCGCTTCCGATAGTCGGGCAAAGTACTTGGGGTTTTTGAAGACCAAATAGCGTTTCGCATTAACATGGTGTTCAATCAGTTGCGCCACTTTTTCAGAAAATCCCCGCGTCCGCAGAAAGTCAGCACCAAGTCGCTCGTGGTCAACCGTACCATACCCATCCATATAGCCACCCGCCAGTTCGGGTGGCAGCAGATGCCCAATGTCGTGCAGAAAAGCAGCCACAACGGTTTCTTCATCGGCACCCGCTTTCTCGGCTAACTGAGCACATTGAAGCGCATGTTCGAGTTGCGTTATCGGCTCGCCAAAATAAGCATCGTCACCGCTTTGGGCAAAGAGGTTGGCAATTGTTTCCATCAGTAGCACTGGACAGAATGTCCGGGTATAAAATTTATTGATCAATTATTCAGACGTCTCGCCCGGCACTACGAGTAGTGTAAATAGGTCCGTTCTATACTTCCATCGTCGTATAAGTCGATTAACGCATATCCGGCTTTCGTTTGCTGGTAGACATCACTTTTCCACCAGTTGCCGCAAACAGCACCATTACACAAATAGGTAACGCCGTTGTAATCGACCCGGTCGAGCAGGTGCATGTGTCCGCTCAAGGCTGTTTTTACGTTTGGATATTGATAAAACAGCTTCAACAATTCTGGTGTGTTCGACAAGACTAAAGCCGCCGGAATTGTCCAGTTACCTTCCTTAACATTCGTCTCACTAAAAAATCCGGTCGGACTAAAAATCGGAATGTGCGACATCAATAAAATGGGCGTTTTCGAGTTGGTTTTGGCTAAATCAGCTTTCAGCCACTCCATTTGTTCAGGGTCAATATAGCCGGTATACCATTTGCCATCCGGTTTGGGCTGCACACTGTCGAGGATAATAAAATGCCAGCCGCTTTTATCAAAACTACGATACCGACCGCTAATTTTCATCTGGTCGACAGCCCATTTTTTACCGTACATCGGATCAGTTTTGGCATTTTCGAAACCCCAAACATCGTGGTTGCCAATGCAATATTCTATGGGCAGCGAATTATCCGCTTTCACGACCGTATTCCAGGCATCCCATTGTTTCTTTACATCATCACGATCCTTCGCCAGAGCGTCCATAATCACGTCGCCCCCGTGCAGAATAAAGGCCGGTTTGTCAGCGTGATTCTGTGCATGATGGAAACATTTGGCAACGCTTTCCATCGGTTTAGCATCCGGCGTAATGTGCGTATCGCCCAAATAAGCGAAGCGAATGGCCCGTTTTCGGGGCGCACCGGTTAATTCCGGAACAGTTGCCAGCGGCAGTAACGCGGCCGATTTGAGGAGGTTTCTACGGTTCATTACAGGAATAAGAGCTATATGTGATAAACTTAAGACAAAAAAGAAATTAACGCCAGAGGATCAAGTATTAACCACAGAGAACACAGAGCTAATTACAAACCTTATAGGTTTATACTAAAAACCCAGCCACTGCCGGATGCTGTCTTCGGCGTAACCCGCCCCCGAACTCATCCCTTTTCCGCCTATACCCGTCACGATGCGAATCGACTCATCGACATCGTGCTCGAAAATTTCGGCGTTCGTTTGGCTGTAAAAACCAGCCCAGGTTTTCTTAACTACCAGTGGAAAAGCAACAATGCGTCGAGCCTCAGCCAGCATCAGTTCATTAATAAAATCCTGGGTGTGATAACCGAGGTCTTCGGCTTGGGTGGCTTCTGCGTACTCGTGCGAATCACCCACGATGATGGAACCATCTACGGCCTGTTTAAACAGAATATGAATTCCCCATTTTTTCAGTTCGGCCAGATGGTCAGGCAATTGGAGACCGGCGTAGGACGGACATTCCTGAAAAGCCTCATACCGGCGAATGGTTAGCCCCGTTAAAATATTTCCGGGCAAGTTCAAGCCGGTAACCGGTTCGGCCAGAAGCATTTGTAATTTACTGACAACCAAATCCGCTTTGGCCAGTACATCGGGAAATAATAACCGTACCTCATGCCCACCGCAAATCAGCACTCGTCCAGCCTGAAACCGCTGCCCATTACTCAGCGTCACCGTAGCATCGCCAGCGTTGGGTTGAGCATTTACCACCACCGAACCCGGCCGATAATCGACACCGTATTTTTGTTGAACAAAGGAAATTAGCCGGTGAATCATCTGCTCCGGCTCAACGCTCATTTCCTGCGAAAAGAAGATGCCACCGACAACATAGTTCGGTTTCAGCGTTGGGTATTTGGCCAGACATTGGGCTTTGGTGAGCAGCTCACTGGCATAGCCAATGCGTTGATACCGGTCGTGAAGTTCATTGGCTAATGTCCATTCGTCGGTATCCGACGCAATATAAATCGTGCCGTTTTCCCGTACAGGTAGGTCGGTTTCCTGCTGAATATCCCGGTATATTTCCAAACTCCGGCGGCCGTGCTCGAACCACCGCCCTGCCAGTCCCGACGGCACAACCTGTCCGAAATTCCGCACGGTTGCCCCGACAGGATAACGGTCTTTTTCGAGCAGAAGCACGCGTTTTCCGGCCTTAGCGGCATGGTACGCATGAAACGTACCAAGTGCCCCTGCACCAACGATAATCAGGTCGTAAGAAGCCATTTCCAGGATATTCCTTCGTTGCTAATGTGGGCAACGCAAGGCATTTTAAGTAAGAGACAATTCACGTTTTTTCAATAAATCAGGCAACTCGGCCAGCGATCCCAACAATAAATCATGCGGGTACGCGTCCAGCTGATCGCGGGAGTGCGTACCGTTGGTAAGACCCAGATTCAGCGCCACCCCAGCGGCAAAGCCTGATTGCAGATCGGAGGGCGTATCGCCGATGTTTACAACGGCCTTCGAATTCGTTACGCCAAGCAGTTGCATGGCCCGCTCGATCATTTGCGGATAAGGCCGACCGCGTTCTACTTCATCGCTGGCAATCGACACCTGAAGCAGGCTATTAATCGTTCCCACCCGCCGACTATCGAGACCGTTGAGCCAGCCAAGTTTTTCCAAAATAATATCGGTCACAACGCGGTAGAAACCCGTTGTGAGGGCGATAGCAATGCCCCGCTCATGCAGGTAAGCAAACGTATCCAGACAACCCTGCGTGGGCGTTGCGCCCTGCGTTTGGTAATGGTTTTCCAGAATGCGCCGGAAGGCTGCATATGAAACATCGACCTGCGGCTGAATATCGGGACTGTGTTCACCTAATTGTTCTTTCCAGAGCGTTTCAAATACGTAGCGTTTGGCAAGACCCTGCATGGCCAGAATCCGCTCGTTCGTCACGAACAGACCCGTTTCGGCCGCTGCCTCAGCGAAACACCGCTCTACTTCGTGGTGGTCGGTTACGGTTGTACCGGCCATATCAAATACCACTAATTCAATTGGTTGCATGGTTGAGAAAATCAGAAGGAAAAGTGGGCAAAACAACAGAAACTTTCGCTATCACCGGCTCTATTTCATGTTAAGAAAAAAAGAATTTCATTCGTCTCAATCAGCCGATTTCACAATTTCAATAAAATCGCGATACTCGACAAAGGTATAACCGGGCGCTTTTTGCTGAATAACCTGACTGGCAATAAACGCGATAATCGAGTTTCGTTTCGATTGAGCAAACCCCGTTACGGCCGGCCACTGAAGGGGACTGGGTGGAAAAATAATCATGTAGCATACTGTCGGCTGAAAGGTGTATTCAAACTCAAGCGTAAACGAAGCCCGTTTACTGCGATACGCAAGTTTACCACCCCGACCGTCTGGAATAATATCTACAGTAGCCATGCTAGAAAGCGATAAATAGTTACGACTATACCTCGGCCAGTAGCCACTGCGCGATTAGAAAATAGACGCCAATACCAATCAAATCGTTGGCGGTTGTTATAAACGGTCCCGACGCAACGGCCGGATTTATGCCAATGCGGTTGAGTAACAAGGGTGTTACCGTGCCCATAAAGGAGGCCAGTAACACCACGGCCAGCAGAGAACTGGCGACCACAAAAAACAGCCTTGGTTCACCAATAATGAAGGTGTACGCACCGGCAATCAGTCCAACAACCAGTCCATTAATAATGGCGACCATCAACGTTCGCAACAGTCGCCGACCAAGCGTTGTGCTCAATCCCGACGTATCGGACAGGCTTTGCAGAATCAGCGATGAGGTCTGAATACCGACGTTGCCGCCTGTTGATCCGATAATCGGAATGAAAGCTGCCAGAGCCGCTATTTTGCCCAACTCGCTCTGAAATCCATTAATGACTGTTGCTGCCATCAAACTTCCAAACGCCCCCGCTACGAGCCAGGGCAGTTGCACTTTCGAGCGTTGCCAAACGCTGTCGTCCTCTTCCACTTCGCCCGACATACCCGAAATCAACTGCATATCTTCTTCGGCCTGATCAGTGATAACGTCTACCACGTCATCGATTGTGATTCGACCCAAAAGACGTTGCTGAACATTCACCACCGGAATAGCGTCTAAGTCATACTTCTGCATCACCTCAGCCACTTCGGCAACGGGCCGATAGGTTTCCACAAAAACGATGTCATCGTCGTAGATGTCAGCAATTTTGGCGTTCTTCCGAGCCAGTACAATCTTCTTCAGTGATACTAAACCGAGCAACTTACCAACATCGTCTACCACATAAACGGCATACACATTTTCAACGTCTTCGGCTTGCTGGCGGATTTCTTCAATACAGGCATTAACCGTTAGGTTGACGTTAATTCGGATTAGCTCCTTCTGCATCAGGCTACCCGCCACGCCATCATCGTAATGCAGCAAATCCAGAATAAAGCGAGCCTGTTCACGGTCTTCCAGAAAGCCAATTACTTCTTCCCTGATCTGAATAGGCTGCTCATTCAAGACGTCTACGGCATCGTCGGAGTCCATCTGGTTGATGAACGGCGCAATCTCGGCCGACGTAAATAGCTTGAGCAAATTGGTCCGTTCCGTCTGGTCGAGGTTCGCCAGAATTTCGGCACCAACTGTCTTGTCCAGCAGACTGAGCAGATAATGAGCCGATTCGGGTTCCAACTCATCCAGAATTCCCGAAATATCAGCGGGAAATAATTCCTCCATTTCAGTCCGCAACAAGGCATCATCGCCTGATTCTATGGCCGACTGAATATGGCCGAGGTAGTCTTTGGTGAGTTCAAACGTCACGGTTGCAATGATGAAATATAAATGAGTAATGATGAGTTAATGAAACTGGAAGGCACTACTCCATCGCACCGGCGACCCGGTTATATTGTACCGACGACCCAGTTATAATTCCACAATACTCATTAACTGGGTGAGTGCCACAAACTCCGCCACGCTCAATTGCTCGGCGCGTTTGTCCATGAATGGACTGGCAAGGGCGGCTTCGGGTGGACTGAGTGGTTTGAGCGCATTACGAAGCGTTTTCCGACGTTGACTAAATCCATGCTTAACGACCTGGGTGAACTTCCGCTCGTCGCACCCGAGATCGGTCACCGCGTTGCGCCGAAGGGAAAGTACGCCCGAATGAACCTTTGGCGGGGGATTGAAAACTTCGGGACCAACTGTAAATTCATACGTAATATCGTACCAGGCTTGCATCAATACGCTCAGGATTCCGTAGTCTTTATTGCCGGGTCCGGAGGCTGTTCGTTGAGCCACCTCGCGCTGAAACATCCCAACAACTTCGGGCACCCGGTCTCTCATTTCCAGTACTTTAAAAAGTATCTGGGTCGAAATATTGTAAGGGAAATTACCAATAACGGCAAACGGCTCGGTATTTTCAGGCTGTTTGGTTGGCAGTAAATCAGGCCGGATGGTCAGGAAATTAGACGCCAGAATTCGGCCCTCCAGCACCGGAAAATTCAATTTAAGATAATCAACTGACTCGCGGTCGATTTCGATGACATACGTCTCGAATCGGGTATCGGGCAGCAAAAACTGGGTCAAAACTCCCGTACCAGGCCCAATTTCAAGTATTTTCGTATACGATACACCATCGGTTCCGGCATGTCCGGTCAGGAGTTCGGTGATTCGTTGGGCAATACTCAGGTCTTTCAGAAAGTGCTGGCCGAGTTCTTTTTTAGGCTTAACGTACATAATACCGGCGGGTTTCGACCGCATTCGCGATCCGACGCAAAGGTACGGGCATCGGGCGAATTATCGGCGACCGTCTCTAATTGAGTCGTAACAAGACTGACTTATCAGTCTATAATCTGTTATTCGGTGATACATTTCCGATGGAAAAATTATACATCTAGCCTAGACACCTACACATCAAGCATTTAGTCCACTGCCGGTCGGAGTTGCCCTTGCCTGTGAATGGCTAATTACTTGTTTTCGAACCAAAAAGAAGGCAAAGCTGGGGCATTTACATCAAAAATATAGAACAGCCCACACCCCTATCCTCAGAAATCAATATCGGTTAGCTCGAAGTTCTGCTTTACCCGGATGGTTCCGTTCTCTTCGGTACCGGGGTTATAAATAATCCGTTCGGGCTGGATACCCTTCTGCACATTCCCGATATCACGCTTGCGGTTGCCGTTGGCGTCAATAATCAACCGAACGCGGTAGGCGCCCGGTCGGAGTCGGCCAAAACTATAAGCTAGAGTTCCGTAAGAAGTTCGAATAACTTTGTACTTTTCGTCTAGCAACTCAACAACGAATTTGTTACCCGCCGGGCCAACCGTAGCCGCATTCACACGCCCAGCAATCAGGCCATAGCTGTCTTCCTCGGCAACAGTATATTTCGCCGAATATCGGGGTAACGTGTCGCCTTGCACACTAATAAACGCCCCTTTTTTCAAACGAAACAGCAAACTATCGCGAATAGTCGTTGGCTGTTTAATAACCAGATGCGAGAAATTATTACTCCATTTCAGGTCGGCGGGGGTTAGTTTAAATGGCTTTGTGCTATCGGGGCCAATAACCATAAGCTCAAGGCTAAAACGGAACACAGGTTTGTTAAATATCAGCGTAAATTCCTGATTCTTGTCAATCGGCTCATTCGTCGGGGGAGTTATATTCACCGATAGGGGCGTTCTATTTTTGGCCTTCGTTTTCAAGGGCGAAAAGTAAATCCGCTCCCTCAACTCAGTAATGTTACCAACCGAGTCTTCGGCCATAATGGTCAAGTGAAGCGTATCATCGACCGCCCGATTAGCTGGTCGATAAAGTCGAATCATTCTCGGATTCTCCAGAAATGAGATCAATGTATCACTCGAGGCCGTTTTGGCGGTTGCGGTCGTATTTATTGGCGTTGCAACCGTCGTGGAAACGGCCGACGTGGATGCGGCCGACGTGGACACGGGTTTGCCAAATATCATTTTATAGCTGGCAATACCGCTGCTGAGTTCCAGTCCCAGCGTTTCGTCGGTGCGCTCGCGTCGGCTGATGCGCGGCTTGCCATAGCCCCGGAAGGCTACCATATTAACGTCGGTGTAATTTCGGGTCAGGTTTAGTACGCTGTCGCGGAAAGCCACCCGCTCGCCCGGTACGTTGTTCACCAGATTCAAATCTTTGTCGTCGAATCCGTACACTTTATACGGTCCGGCTTTCACATTCTCGATACGATAATTGCCGCTGCTATCGGTTCGGGCGAAATACATGGGGCGTTTTCGGTTAATGGGCAATGTATCAGTCGAGGCAAAAAGGCCTACCACAAAACCCAAAAGTGGCTTGCGGCTTTCGTCGTCCACAACATTACCCGTTAGGTAAAGCGAGTCGATAGCAGGCCCCGTGCTGAATACGACTTTGGTATTTTTGGCAATGTTGCGCTCGGTAATGTCTTTGATGCCATCCGCGAAGTCAATCGTGTAGGTCGTGTTGGGCAGGAACGCCTTACTGAAGTTCAGCCGAATACCCAGCGGAAGCGATTTTACGACAAATGTGTTACTGTCCTGAGGGGTAATCGTTATTTTTTGTTGCAGATTTTCA
>CAXVWN010000402.1:0-6667 GCA_964263725.1 Spirosoma sp. | reverse complement strand
GACAACCGTGTCGTGTTTCGGGTGAAAGCGCCCGACGCGCAGAAAGTGCAAGTCGATCTGGGTAAGAAATACGACATGGTGAAAGACACCAGCGGCTTCTGGACCGCTACTACCGATTCCGTCAGTCGGGGCTTTCACTATTATTCGCTGCTTGTTGATGGTGTAGCAGTCGCTGACCCGGCCAGTGAAGCTTTTTACGGCATGGGGCGCATGGCCAGCGGCATCGAAATTCCTGATAAAGACGGGGCCTTTTACGCCATGAAAGACGTACCCCACGGCGACATCCGTATTAAACGCTACCTCTCCAAAACCTTAAATACCTGGCGCGAAATGTACGTCTATACCCCGCCCGGCTACGACAAATCCACTGAGAAATATCCGGTGCTGTACCTGCTGCACGGTGGTGGAGAAGATCAGCGCGGCTGGGCCACACAGGGAAAAACGGATATGATTCTGGACAACCTGATCGCCGACAATAAAGCCAAACCGATGATCATTGCCATGCTCGACGGCAACGTGAGCGCCGGTGGACTGGCCGGGTTCAACGAAAACGTGCTAAAAGCGTTTGAAAACGAACTAAAGCTGGGCGCGATTCCCTTCGTGGAAAGCAATTTCCGGGTTGAAACCGACGCCAAACACCGGGCGTTGGCAGGCCTGTCGTTGGGTGGTTTGCAAACATTGTACTCGGGTATCAAAAACAACGATATGTTCTCATCTCTGGGCGTGTTCAGTTCGGGCTGGTTTGCCAATAATCCCACGCTGACCGACCCGCAATACGCGTTTATGAAGACTAATGCCAGCGCCATCAATACCAACCTGAAACCGCTGTGGATTTCGCAGGGCGGCAAGGAAGATATCGCTTACCAGAACTGCCAGATCATGATGAAGAAATTCGATGACATGGGTATCAAATACCAGTACAGCGAATATGCCGGTGGGCATTCGTGGCCAGTCTGGCGGCACGATCTGTTCCTGTTTTCACAGGTGCTATTCAAGTAAAAAGTGCTTTAGAACAAGCTCAACTCATAAACGAGACTGATTATGCTACTGAGAAAACAGGGTATTGCCCTTAGTGCGGCTTTACTTCTAATCAAGTCTGTTTGGCCGAATACCGCTTTTGCGCAGAATATTCCGTCGCTAAAAGACGCTTTCAAAAAGGATTTTGGCATCGGTACGGCGCTGAACAACGCCCAGATTGAGGAACGTGACCCACAAACAACGGCCTTCATTGTACGTCAGTTCAACATGGCCACACCCGAAAATATTATGAAGTCGGCGCTAATTCATCCGGGCTGGGATACGTATACGTTCGAAATGGCGGATAAGCTGATTGCATTCGGTCAGAAACATAACATCAAAATTAACGGGCATACGCTGATCTGGCACAGCCAGTTACCGTCGTTTATTCGTGGAATAAAAAGCGCCGATTCTATACGAACGTTCTTTGCCAATCACATCAAAACCGTCGCAGGTCGCTATGATGGCAAGGTTCTTTCGTGGGACGTTGTTAACGAAGCTCTGAACGAGGATGGGACGATGCGTAAATCGGTTTTTCTGCAATACCTCGGCGACAATTTTGTTACGGAAGCGTTCCGGCTGGCCCAGCAGGCTGCGCCCAAAACGGAGTTGTATTATAACGATTACAACAACGAACAACCCAAAAAACGGGCTGGCTGTATTGATCTCGTAAAAAAGATTAAAGCCGCCGGGGTACGTATTGATGGGGTGGGTATTCAGGGTCATTGGCATGTGGGCAAAGTACCCTTGAAAGACATTGAAGAAAGCATCCTGCAATACTCGGCTTTGGGTATAAAAGTCATGTTTACGGAGCTGGACATCGAAGTACTGCCCCGCAACGTTCAGGGAGCGGATGTGAGTCAACGTATGACAAGTAACGCCCAGTCGAATCCCTATCCTGAAGCCTTGCCTGACTCCGTTCAGCAACAGTTAGCCGCTGATTACGAAGCAATTTTTAAGTTATTTCTCAAGCATAAGGACAAAGTCACCCGCGTGACTTTCTGGGGTGTCAACGATGCCGATAGCTGGCTGAATAACTGGCCCATCCGGGGCCGGACCAGCTACCCATTATTATTCGACCGCAAAAACCAGCCCAAGCCTGCCTTTGAGAAAGTCATTGCGCTAAAGAAGTAAGGATCATAGAGGCCTGGCCACGTTAAATTGAATACTAAATTAATCTCGATCTAAGTGCCCGGTTTAACGTGGCCAGGCCAGTTTCTCAAAACGGTCCGCGCTATAGTGGCCGCCTTGATGGTCAGTTTTAAAGCACGACACCGTGGTCAAGGTTGCTGATTAACTATTTATTTTTAAGCGTAAACATTACGCTTAAAGTATGGCTCGGATTATCATTAAATGAAACAAAAATGGTAAAATTGACTTGGAATAAGTAACGCAAATCGAATCGGTTAATAACTGGAAAAATAAGAGAGTAACGAGGGAAATACATGACTAAAAAGCGAATATTTTTTACCGGCGGATCGGGAAAAGCCGGAAAGCACGTCGTTGCCTACCTGCTCGAACAAGGCCATAAAGTGCTGAATGTAGACCTGACGCCGTTGGATTACCCAGGGGTCGACAATCTGGTCGCGGATATTACGGATTCTGGCCAAATGTTTAATGCCATGAGTTCCTATACCGGCTTAGATGAATTAGAGCCCGGTACGGGCATACCCAAATTTGATGCGGTCGTCCATTTTGCCGCTGTGCCCCGTATCTTACTCAAACCCGATAATGAAACGTTTCGGATTAATACCATAGGTACTTACAATGTGATTGAAGCGGCCATTAAACTGGGCATTCGAAAGATTGTTATTGCGTCTTCCGAGACCACTTATGGAATCTGTTTTTCCGATGGCCAAACCAATCCGAAATCGTTGCCGCTGGAAGAGGATTATGACGTTGATCCCATGGATAGCTACGGCTTATCGAAGGTGGTCAATGAGCAAACGGCCCGCAGCTTCCAGCGCCGGTCAGGGGTTGATCTATATGCTCTTCGAATCGGTAATGTGATTGAACCGCACGAATACGCCAACCTGTTTCCCTACTATTTTGCTCACCCTGAAGTGCGACGCCGGAATGCCTTCTGTTATATCGATGCGCGTGACTTGGGCCAGATTGTGGATTTATGTTTGCAAAAAGAGGGCCTTGGGTATCAGATTTTCAATGCGGGTAACGATCACAACGGGGCTGTTATTCCCAGCAAAGAACTGGCTGAAAGGTTCTTCTCTGGTGTGCCCATTACGCGCGAATTGGGGGAGCATGAGGCCTTGTTTTCAAATCGTAAAATCCGTGACGTGTTGGGCTTTAGCGAACAACATAACTGGCAGAAATACGTGACATGGGAGTCGTAAGATAACCGTAAACTTTTTCCTATACAGTATGCGAGGGAATGTGTTTGACAGATATCTAAAAAAACAGATACTATTTGCCAAAAACAATCAGACGTTTTTTGTAAGCGCTCTTCAGGAAGGGGTAAAGAAAGAAATTAAGCCCATCTTTATAATAACGGTCAGTTATCATTCATGAGCCTATGAATGATACCCCTCCATGTCTGAGTGTTTAGTTAGCCTGATACCCACATTTCCAGCAGCGCATAACTCAGACTTTTGCCATGCGTATCCATCGTAAGCGAGGTCGTTACCCCACCAGTCAATGCCTGCTGGCACACGAACTGAAGTGCAGGCAGGTTCGGTAATTCGTATCGGGTAATTTCGCCAGCGACAATATCGGCTAAGTGCTGTTTGACAGCCTCGGCCGTAACTTGAGCGCATAGTAGTGGGTAATCGTCAGCCTTGTAAGGAATGAGCGAGAGGACCAGTGTATTGCCTTTATCGCCTGCCCGACTATGGGCAATGTCATATAGCTTGATTCTCATGACTCGAAGACGGTGATACGGGATGTTATTTTTTTTCGACCAATCAGGGTCGATACGATACCGACAACTTCGTGAATGTATTTACGGGCTCCACCACCACCGGCTGGTCCATTTGTATAGAGCGCTTCGACTTCTTCGCCTACCAAAGCGGCTTGCTGAACGGTCGTCGCTTTACCCGCTACCCGCAGTCGAATTTCGTACGGATCCGGGTAGTGTCCAAAGCTGGTTCGATGCACCGAAGTACTGCCGATATAGTCAATGCGTAGATCGGCAAAACGACTTCCTAAACGCTCTTGAATGATTGAGCCGGCCAATTTTGCCCGCCCCAGCGCATTTGATCCAGCATACGAAATTTCGCCTTCACCAATAAAGCCAGCTTCGTAACCAACGCTTACTTTTAAGGTACCAGGGCGTTTTTGACCGCGCCCACCCATTGCTCTGACTTGATCGTTGCCTATTTCCTCCAAACGTACCTGAGTGAAATCAGCGACGACATCGGGTGTGATGTATCGGCTTGGGTCCATCACTTCATATAAGAGTTGTTCTTGGGCGGTGGCCAGACTCAGCATCCCGCCCGTACCGGCAACTTTACTGAAAACGGCCGTACCATCCGGCGACACTTCGGCAAACGGATGGCCTAGCCGCGCCATGTCTGGTACATCTTTACGACCCGGATCCGCGAAATAGCCACCGGTTAACTGCCCCGCACATTCCAGCAAATGACCAATCACTGTCCCTTGCCCTACTAAATCTACGTCGTCCAATGACCAGCCAAACTCGTGTACCAGCGGTGTTACGAATAGCGATGGGTCAGCGACGCGTCCAGTGATAATAATATTAGCGTCAGTGGCCAGTGCCGGTAAAATAGCGTCGGCACCCAGGTAGGCATTGGCAGAAATGAGTACTCCTGACTCATTCAGCGGTTTACCCGTTTCCAACGCTGTCTCATCGCCCGAAAGATGACTAAATACGTCATCGCCCGTAACGGCAGCTACCGTCATGGATAATTTCAATCGTCGAGCGATGTCGATAATTTTTTGCGCAGCCGCTAGCGGATTGGCCGCACCCATATTGGTAATTAAGCGAACTTTCTTCTCCAATAAATAGGGCAGCAGACTCTCAATTCGGCGCTCTAGTAACGGATCGTAACCCAGCGTAGGGTCTTGCCGTCTTCGTTTCTGAGCTAGGGCGATGGTCCGCTCGGCCAGGCATTCCAGCACGAGATAATCCAGTTGACCCTGTTGAACCAGGATAAGTGCCGGTTCGAGTCGATCGCCGGAGAAGCCAGCCCCACATCCAATACGAATTCGTGGTTTCATAGGTGAATAGAACCAGTTAACAGCGCAGCTAATGTCATAACCAGTGTGGTGCCGAAGGCCCATTTAAGAATAAACTTCTGATGATCGCCTAAGTCCACCTCGGCCAGTCCAACCAGCAAAAAGGTTGATGCGGTCAGGGGGCTAACCGGGAACCCAACCGTCATTTGACCCAACAAAGCCGCCCGCCCGATTTCCAGCGGATCGATACCAAATTGAGTCGCGGTTTGGCTCAGAATAGGAACTACCCCGAAATAGTAGGCATCCGGTGTAAAGAGCAGGCTAGCGGGCATACTGGTAATGGCCGTGAGCGTTGGTAACCAGGCCGCATGCTGCTGAGGAATGAGCGAAACAACCGAAGTCGCCATCGCGTCGATCATTTTGGAGCCTGTCAGAATACCCGAAAACACGCCTGCGGCAAAGATCATACTCGACACCATAAATATGTTGTTGCCATGACTCCGCACTACTTTTTGCTGATCCGTTAGGGTAGGATAGTTAATCAGTAAGGCAACCACGGCGGCCACAATAAACAGAGCGGGTGCCGGTACCCAGCCTTTCATCAACGTAGTAATGAGACCCACGGTCAGTAATGCATTGATCCAGAAGCGTTTCGGGCGTCGAAATTGACGTTGTTCTTCCGTCAGGTTTTCGTGGTGAACGTAGCGTAGCTCACTAATGCCAAGTCGTTTTCGTTCCTTTAACCCAAACCAGTACGCCACAAATAGCACCCAACAAATACCCGCTATGATGGCGGGAATATTCGGGTTGAAGAGTTGGATGGCATCGGTTTTTAGCGTCGAGATCGCTCGTGCAGAGGTTCCTGACCAGGGTACCAGATGCATCGGACCAACACTCAGGGCTACGATTCCCGGAAGAATCAGGCGGTTTATACCCAACAGTTTGTAAATCGGCAGAAACGCCGACATCACGATCATGAACGTAGCCGTACCATCTCCGTCGAGGTGGACAATCATGGTCAGGATTGCCGTGCCGACGATGACTTTCAACGGATCACCCTTTACGTAACGAATAATGGCGCTACTAATGGGATCGAACAGGCCCGCATCGAGCATGGTCGCGAAATATAATACGGCAAACATCAACAAAATGCCCGTTGGGGCAACTTGTTTGATGCCCGCCAGAATCATCTCACCCAGTTGGTTGGGGTTAAATCCTGCCAGAAACCCGAAAAGCAGCGGTACAAGCACCAGAGCCGTAAGTACTGACAAGCGTTTGGTAATGATCAGTACGAGAAAGACGCCAATTGTGGCAAAGCCAAGGAGGGAGAGCATAGGTCGGATTAGGACAAGTTTGTTTTTTCTGACAGGATTACAGCCGGGGGGGGGGGGGGGGGTGGGGGGGGGGTTTTATATAAAAAAAAAAAAAGTTGTACACACGCGCCCCCGGGGAGCAGGATGAGGGGGAAATTAAAAAGAGGAAAAGGCGGCGGAAGGGA
>CAXVWN010000401.1:0-6202 GCA_964263725.1 Spirosoma sp. | reverse complement strand
TGAACGACCACAGTAAAATCGGTATCTAAATCCGACGAGCCAGGTGTCGCTGTCCCGTTCTTGACGTTTGGCTGGTGGCGCAGGACAACTTTCAGTTTGCCAGACCCAGCCGTGCTCGTTTTTATTTCGGTTGTAAGCCCTACCGGATAAGGGCCGGGTGCTGGATTATTATCTTTGTCAGTAAGCGTCACCGTCAGCAGGTTAGCCGGAGTGGGTGTATAAACGAACAGGTGCTCATTAAGCTTTTCCCTTATTTCTTCCGTAGCATCGAGCGTTGGCGTCTTTGTCTTGTCGAGTAGTGTTACTACACCCGTATAAGTTGTGTTAACTTTCAGGTTCAGCGTTGCTTTACTAAAATCAGCGGTTGTGTTGAGGTTTTCGATGGTGGCCGTCACAATATCGGTTGGGATTGCTTTGTTGGTGAGCGTTAGCGTAGCCGTTGTGATGGCTTCGTTGTCATCGGTTGGGGCAACATTTTGCTCGTCTTTATTACAGGCTCCAGCCAAGAGCGTAATCAAGCTGAACAACACAAATGGCTTCTTTACGTGATTCATAACATAAGAGGTTTATAAGTAAAACAGATTGTTGATTGCGGTTTAAGAACGTTTGGCAAACGCCAGCGGCAGTTTAAGTTTTAGCAGAATACTGCGACCCGGTTCATCGGCGAAGTAGCGAAAGCGGTTTAGGTAATCACGATAGGCCACATTGGCGAGATTAGTACCACTCAAAATGACGTTTACCGAGTGCGTACCTAGCTGAGCCAGAAAGCCTATCTCGGCCCCTACCAGAAAATAAGCGGGCGGTGGTGGTGCAAAATCGCCGGTAAAAATAACTTGTCCATTTTCCTGCTGGATTGTTACGGCGGGGGCACGATTTTGCCTGGATACGTACAATCCATTCAACGAAACATACAGATTTGATAGTTTTCCCCAACGCGACCAATCATAGCGCAGACTATTGTCGGAGCGGTTAGGCGGAATAAATACGAGATAATCGTGATCTGTCTGATTATAAGCGAACAAGAGCGAGTTTTTGGTTGTCAGCGAAAGCCGATCCGTGAACTTATAGGTCAGCGTTGCGTCAACTCCCCGAAATGTTGCCTTTACCTGGGAATAGGTGTACGACGGGAACGCCCCCCGCTGCCGGACAATCGGTACCGAATCGGGCTTGAGGTAGATATAGTTATCGATTCTGTTGTTATAGATGCCGATCTCCCCACTCAATCGTTTGCCTGCGTAGGCCAGCACGAAGTTACCGTTATACGCCTGCTCAGGTTGCAAATCCGGATTTCCCCTTTCGTACGCTACTGCGCTCTGGTGAAGGCCGTTCGAATACAAATCGGCCACATTTGGTGCGCGCCAGGCCGTACTGAAGTTGGCAGTCAGCGTTAGGTCAGAGCGCAGTTGATAAGCCGCTCCCAACGAGCCGTTGGCATTCTGCCAGTTATGTGTTTTATAGTAGGTCTGCCTCGTTACGTCATCGAGAAAGTAAGCCCGAAGCCATCGGTAATCGTACCGTAAACCGCCCTCCACGGTTAATCGGCCAACGGCGTACCGTTCAATAGCAAACAGGCCCGCGCCATAATTTCGAAAATTAGGAATCAGAAACAGGTACTGCCGCACGTTTCCCTGTGTAATTCCATTGAACCCTACACTGCCTGACCATTGGCCAATATCCTGATGGCCAGCCTTTTTGGTTTTGATAGGGGCATGTTCCCAAGTCAAGTCAGCCGTTTGAGTAACCAATTTGAGGGACAATTCCGGCGTGCTTACCCCGCTAAATGAAATGTAATCGTATTCGAGACGGGTATTTTGCTGTTGGGCAACCGTAGCGGTTAGTGTTCCTCCCTGTTGAAAGTGGAGGTGTGCCCGCGCCTTAAATAAGTCGTGATGTACGGCTTGGTAAGGTCGGTCGAGTGCGTACGAAAAGCTGGGTTGTACTAACGGTTCAGGACGGTTGATCGCTGTGTACAGATCTGCCAGGCTACCAACCTGCGCGCCTGTAAACAAGCCAATTTTCGTATCAAATTGACTATAAAACAGTTCGACACCAAACTTCCGGTGATCATAATGCAAATCGCCGGAGAAGTTGTTTTCGTGATAGCTTGTGTTCTCCAGATAGTAATTGGGCGTTTTCACATAGCCTGAGCGTTTCAGCGTACCTTGCAACCGCCAGCTCAAACCGGCTAACTTCTTAGAGAATCCTCCTTCCAGCATACCAGATGCCACGCCCAGGCCTCCGTTTGTGGCCCCAACTATATTTATCTCACCATTCACACCAGGCAACGTTGGCATAGCTTTCGGTTCGACTAAAATTACACCCCCAACAGCATCGGAGCCGTACCGAATACTGGCGGCTCCTTTAATAACCGTCAGCCGGGAAGCTAAAAACTGATCGACTTGTGGTGCATGTTCGGTACCCCACTGTTGGTCTTCCTGACGAATGCCATTGTTGAGAATAATGATTCGGTTACTATATAATCCATGAATAACCGGTTTAGAAATACTAGGGCCTGTCTGGATAGAGTACAATCCAGTCAACGATTTCAGACTCTCGCCCAGCGATTGGCCTCTTGTCTGGTCGAGAGCCGCCCCCGATAAACTTACCTGCGTTTGAAGCAATTGCTGCGCTTCAGAACGGTGTTCTGTCACGACCACCTCCTGCAACGTTTGATTATCAGCTACTAATTGTACTGGATTTATCGTGATGCTGGAATCTGTATTAACACTAATTGACTGTGAATTAATTTTATATCCAACAAACTGATAATCAATGGTGTATTTACCTGAACATAGATGGCTAATTTGAAAGTATCCAGTCGAATCGGCGACTGCGCCAGTCTTTAGTTCTCGAACATAAACGGTTGCTCCAACCAGGGGTTCATGCGTATCCTGACCCAAAATCTGGCCTTTCAGTACCGTATTACAAGGCACAGTTTGCGCCCAACTAACTAAGAGAGTGCCGAACAAAAGCACAACCAATAAAATCACTTTTCTTAAATCATCCATTGCTCACTCTGCACTAACGCATGTATGAAGGCATAACCAATTTATGCAACCATGTTGCAATAATAAGAAAAAGAAGTGGTAGCACCTAAATTATCACGAATGGTCCGATCGCCCAAGAGTAGCAAACAACCGACATAAGATCGGTCATATTCTCAGTGAACAGTCGTTATTTATAGCTTATTAATTTGACAACACGCTTATAACCAGTTCAAACTTGACGAGTAACATAATAGAATGTCAATAAAGAATATATTTTATCTACATTGGTATAGTTCCGACCTACTGTTTATAATTATATTTTTTCATACCTAAACCTAATAATTAACGTTCTACGTATATTGACTATTCTAAAACATATACGGCTATGAAACTGCGCATTATGCATCCTTCAATTAATTTTACAAATACCTTTGTATGGTTAAGTATTCTAGCTATTTCGATTGTGATCTGGGCTAACCTTATTAAGTTATTATTTTAAATGAGCCATTTTTCAAGGAATCTTCTTTTTCTAGCTTCCTTTGTTGGTATAGTATGCCTGATTATCATAGTGGGCACAAGCACCTTTATCGAGTTGACACTAAAATAATATTTGCTCATTTTGGGGCATGCAAGGTTCGGCCTAGTCAAATGCCACTACATTTTGCAACGTTCAATAAATTTTACCTAATTCTCTATACTCATTCTATACATTTGTAGCACTGTTCGCAAGCACAGGCCTCACAACTAATGGAACACGCCAACTGAGGCAACCATTGCTATTGCCTGGCTTATACTATTCGTCATCACTATTGTCCTGATGTGTAGTAGGATTCAACTATTGGTTTAGCATCGGGCATTCTGATGAGAGCCATTTTGGCTATAGTAACCAAACAATAAATTCATGACCACCAAGAAAAAATCTTTACTTCCCGGCCCTTGGACACTCATATTTGTCATTGCAGCCGTGCTGTTTTGGTTATGCGTTAAGGGACTGTTGGAGTTGTTTCAGTAAGATTTGGAGGTTATATATACCAAACTACCGTACTAAATTTTGAATGAGCTAAGAAAAGAGGTATTGATTTGTTGGCGTATACAGTCATACGTAGCTACCAAGTAAAATACCAAATTAATGGAGCACCTCAAATACTAACTCCCGCAGAATATCGCTCTCGTTCATAGTTGGTGCATCGATACCTTTGCTACGAGCGTCGGCCCGGCGGATGGAATTAATAATAGCGGCAACTTTAGGCAGGGGAAATGTGCGGGCAGCCGAAAGGTAATCCTTAACAAAAAACGGATTGACGCCCAGCAAGGGAGCAAGCCCCTTATCAGTCTGATCCTTAGAGGCTTGAACCAACAACACTTTACTAAAATACCCGAATAACTGTGCCAGAATGACAACCAGCGGATTGTCTTTCGGATTACGGCCAAAATAATCGACTATCTGATTTGACTTTACAACGTCGCGTTGAACGAGTGCTTTCTGTAGCTCAAAAACGTTGTATTCTTTACTAATCCCAACCAATCGCTCGACTGTAGTGGCCGAAATTTCTTCGCCAACATGCAGATTGATCATGATTTTATCGATCTCACTCGCAAGTCGTTTGAGATCGTTACCAATATGGTCGGCAAGAAGCTGGCACGCTTTCGGGCTGACTTTGGCGCCCAGTTCGCGGCAGTACTCCCCTACCCAGTCAGGAATTTTATTATCATATAATTTCTTAACACCCAGCAATTTACCCTTCGACCCAAACGCTTTTACCCACGCTTTCCGCTCGTCGAGTGCCGGTTTCCCGTCTTCCTTTACATAACACAACATGAGGATTGTGCTGGATAATGGATTCAAGGCATAATCTTCAAATAAAGTCTGAGTCGATTTGTCGTTGATGCCGCTCATTTGCTGAGCTTCTTTAACCAGCACCAATTGCCGCTCTGCCATGAATGGATAGCGCCGGGCATAATTTAGTACGGCACCGGCATCGGTATCTTTACCAAACAGAACGAATTGATTAAAACCCCGCTCAGCAACCGGTACTGCTACCTTTTCCAGTTCTTCGGCAATCCGGTCGAGGTAATACGGCTCATCACCATGAATCAGGTAAACAGGCGCAATCCGTTTATTGCGGATGTCTTTCAATAGGGCGTCAACGGCAGGAATCAAAATGGCTTTGGGATTTGTGTGTTCAATGTTCCAGAAATTGTTTGTGGTGTAGTGCTTGTGGTGTCAGGTTCTTAAACCTGACACCACAAGCACCAGGCTACTTCTTATCTACACACAAAAATAAAGATTGCTTGCCATTTTCACCGATTTAAAACACCACTACACGATTCCTGTGGATGATGTGGCTAGGTTTTCTATCTTTAGCCTCTCACTCACAGACACTTCCTCCATGAAAATCATTCTCCTCTGGTTAACCAGCCTATTTCCACTATTAGCAGAGCAAGTAATTGGCCAAGCGTCCAGCCCATATGAACGCCGGGACGTGTTAATTCCTATGCGCGACGGTGTCAAGCTGAACACGGTAATATACACCCTCAAAAACAGCAAAGAACCATTACCTTTTTTATTGACCCGCACACCTTATGGCGTTAGCGAAACCGAGAGTCCAGAGCGTATCCCGTACGTAAAAGACATGGCCGATGACGGTTACATCTTTGTTTATCAGGACATTCGAGGACGTTATAAATCGGAGGGCACCTTTGAGATGCAGCGCTTTACCCGTAACAAAGAAGACCCAAAGGCCATTGACGAAAGCACTGATACGTATGATACCATCGATTGGCTGCTGGCCAATATTCCCAATAATAATAAGAAAGTGGGGATGTACGGAATTTCGTACGCGGGTTGGACTACAGTGATGGGCGCCATTGATCCGCACCCGGCCTTAGCAGCTGTTTCGGAACAGGCGACACCTTCGGATATGTTTCTGGGCGACGATTTTCACCACAATGGCGCGTTTCGTTTGAGCTACGGGTTTGAGTATGCCTTTATGGAAGAAGCCACCAAACAAGATTCTCTTTTCCCTTTCCCTAATTATGATACGTATGACTGGTATTTAAAATTGGGGTCTCTTTCTAACGTTAACAAACTGTATTTCAAAGGGAGGCTACCCTCCTGGAACAACTTTGCGAGCCATCCCAACTATGACGCGTTCTGGCAGAAGCAATCGCTCATTAACCGCATCGACCAGCCAAAAATTCCCGTTATGAACGTT
>CAXVWN010000400.1:0-5334 GCA_964263725.1 Spirosoma sp. | reverse complement strand
TTGTCCGAATAATACGTTTTTTCGATTTTTCTGAAGAGAAATATATAGTGCAAGTGATGCGATTCCCGTAAATAACCAGAACAAATCTGTCGCCACCACATACCGATGACCGTTTTGCACGGAGTGCCATAGCCAATCGTTGGTTTGGATGCCATTGATGATGGGAACCATCGCCGATAATGAGCCGCCGAGTACCAGAAAAAGGCGGGTTAGCCTGGCTTCTGTTTTCATGAGTAATCCAACGATGGCAAGAAACAGCCACGACAAAAAGAAATAAGTATTGACCTGAAACGTGTGCGATGCACCTTGATCTGGAACGGCTAGTTCGGCAATAAACAGAATGGGTACTGCCGGAAATAAACCTAAACAAATGCCTAGATAAACCATAGTAACCCGGTGGTGAAATCGTTTTTGCTGGTCGGTATAGCCTTTTTTATTTCGGGCTTCTTTCCACAATAAAATACCACTGATAATCACGAAGCACGTAAATAAGGCGAGTATGAAGTAGATTCCTTTCAAAAATAGTCCGCCAAATTGGGCAAAATGCAATCGAGCAATACCATCAACAACCGATTCTGCGTACTTCTTCTTTCCTGGAATTACTGCAACGGCTTTCTTGCCGTCTTTCATGAAAATGGAAACAATACCGTCGCCCGTAAATGATTTTTTATCAACAATACGGGCTGACAAAAGCACATCTTCACGGGTCAGATTTTCAATCTCGATATATGAGATCTCATAGCCCGGATAGTCGGTTTTAATACTGGCCAAAACCGCTTCGATGGATTTATTTCCACTTGTTACAGGCGTCTTTTCATTCAGTTTAATAGCCTCATTTGGCCGAATCAGTGCAAACACTTTTTGCTGATCGCCCCCATACAACACCATTACGGCTGGAAGCAGAATTAGGGCCGTGAGCAAATAAAACGCACCCGAAACGGCATACATCAACTGGAACGGCAATCCGATCAGGCCAAAAACGGTGTGGGCATTGGTCCAGAGCTGTTTCCTGGTTCCTTTTAACGAAAATCCGTAGAACTTGGTCACTATATTCCGCCAGTGAATTAGCACCCCGGTGACGCTGGCAAATAGGAAAAATAGCGATACAAAACCGGCAAGCCAACGCCCGGCATACGGCAACTGATCCAGAAAATGCAGCCGATAAAGTGTTTCACCAACGGTAGTGGTATAGGGGTAATTACGTTGCAAGTCCCCGGAAACAGGATTATAAAGAAAGCCGATGTACTCCGGTTTTCCCTTTGGTTTAGCCAGTGATCCGTTAATGGACAGCAATGGGTTTTCTTCGCTGGGTGGACTAAATCTGACTTCTTTTTCGATGTCAAAGTCTGGGTATTGGGCCTTTATTTTTGTTAGTACGCTCTGATAATCAATGTCTTTAATCAGAGAGATGCGAGCTGAAGGATTTTCCCACTGGTAAAATTCGTCCTTGAAAAGCGTAAATGCGCCGGCAAAGAAAATGATGTACAAGGCCACACTAATCACAATGCCCGATACCGTATGCGTATGGAACATGATGTTATACGCTCGGTTACCTAATCCATTTAGTTTCATGTCTGGTTATCTGGCGAGATAGATGATTCCTGAAAATATGACGCTGCTCAACAAATAAATTCCCCAGATTTTCCAGCCGTTTCGAGCCAAAAAGGCAAGTACCATCAGCCCAACCCAACATAGGAAAAATGAGAAGGTCGATGATAAAAGAATTTGTTCGCGGAAGGGGATAACAACGGCCAGCAATAAATGCAAGCACGAAGTCAGTAGATAGCCACCAATAACTCCGGCAGATATTTTCAAGGCGCGCTGGCCGGGTGTGGTTAGGTATTCTTTTCTCGCTGGCATCAGTAGATGAGGTCAATAAGTGCCAAACCATGTGCCACGATAACCAGGCTATAAAAATACGGCTTCCCCAAAACGGCTGTGAATTGGATCAGCATCAGCGCAAGACTGAGCGCGCACAAAGCCATTAATAACCCGCTTGCCCAACCTTCCTGCCTGACAAAAATCGCTGTCGCTATACTGAAAAAAGTAAGGGACAGCCAAGGTGACCAAGCAGTTTTGAATTTGTAGAGTCCTGCGGGGAAATACTTCGACTGGCAATAGTACAAATAAACACCTATTAAGAAGAGGTAAAAGAGGGCCATGAAAATATATTTTTGCAAAGTTATTTTTATTTAGATTGAATACAAATAGTTTTGTGCGAAATACATCTCTCACCATCAATCAATGAATTTGAAACAATTTGTACTCCTCGCATCTCTTGCCTTTCCCTCAACTTACTCGGCTGCCCAGCGTTTTACGCTTCAGGGTATCGTAAATGACGACGTTGGTAAGCCTATACCGTCTGTGACGGTTTATCTGAAAAGTACAAAATACACGGCATTGAGTGACAGCGCAGGCCAGTATGTAATTGCCAGGATCACCCCTGGAAAATATACACTAATCGTTAGTCATCTTGGATTCGGTAAGGTCGAAAGAGAAGTAGATATCAGAAAGGATATCACCCTTGGAACCATAGTATTAACCAGCACGGCGAAAGAGCTTGATGAGGTAGCCGTTACGGCTGAAAAGCAAACCACAATTCAGGAAACCAAACCCATTACCATTAGCAGTATCCAGATTAAGGACGCTGTTGCGCAGAATGTTCTGTTAACCGACGTCGTAGATCGGTTGTCGGGGGTGCGTATCCGCCGGTCGAGTTCGCTGGGTGATGCATCGGATATTTCGATCAACGGCATTCGGGGTACGGCCGTTCGGGTGTATATCAACGGGTTGCCAATGGAATTTGTCTATCCGCGATTCGATATATCGACCCTGCCCATCGGGAATGTCAAACGGATTGATGTGTATAAGGGCGTATTGCCCGTCGAAGTGGGGACCGATGCAATGGGCGGAGGCATCAACCTGATTACCGAGCAGAAAACGTACAATTCGCTACGGGCTTCCTACAACGTTGGCTCATTCAATACCCATCTGGCCGATTTTTCGCTGGGGCTGGCCAATGCCAAAAACTACTTTGTCACCATGTCGGGCGCCTACAATTATTCTGACAATGATTACAAAATGAACGCGCTGGTTTTCGAGAAAAATAAAGTGGAGCAAGTCCGGCGTTTTCACGACAAATATCAGATGTTCTTTGGAGGGATTACGGTCGGTGTACACAGCAAATCATGGGCCGATGAACTGGCGTTAACGCTGAATCTGTCGGGTGGATACAAGCAGCTCATGAACGGCGCCCGCGTAACCAACACGGCTTTTGGGGAAGCTATCTACCATGCCAGTAACCTATCGTCGACGCTGAAATATGAGAAGTCATTTCTGAACGAAAAAGTACAGTTCAGCACCATAGGCAATTATAGTCGCGAACACATCAACTACGTCGATACGACCCAAAACGTGTATAGCTGGAGTGGGATTATTGTGGGTAGAAAAAGTGCTCCGGGCGAATATAGTTATGCCTATTCTGATACCTATACCGACAGTTGGGTGAACCGTAGTACGTTGACGTTGGCCTTGTCAGCTCACCACAAATTGCTGTTTTCCAATCTGTACGCTAAGCAACGGATTATGGGTGAAAATCATCTTGAATTACCTGCAGAAGATTATATGCGGATACCACAGTATCTGACCAAAAACATAGCAGGCTTGCAGTATGAGGGTTCTTTTAACAAATTCACATTTACCACGGCGGTAAAACGGTTCGATTATAATTTGGATGGAGCAGAAAATTTCACCTTTAAATTAATCAATAAAACCGGTGGATTCTGGGGCTGGAACGCCGGGCTGAAGTATGACATTATTCCGGGGCTTTTTGTGCGAACCTCTTTTGAAAAAGGCTACCTAATTCCCCAATTTAATCAGTTTGTAGGCAATGGTGCCGATATTCTACGCAATACCGATCTGGTTCCGGAAAGCAGCGATAATCTAAATCTGGGTGCAACCGTGGATCGTCCGGTTTCTCAAACATTCCGCATAGCGAGTGCCGTCAATGGCTTTTACCGGAAGCAGCGCGATGTTATTTTCTTAGGAAACACGATTTTCAGGCGGTATGAAAATGCCGACGAAGTGCGTACTATCGGAGTTGAAGGTGACGTGCTGCTCACCTACAAAAAAGCTTTCTCGCTGAAAACAAACGTTACGTTCATGCGGAAAACGTTTAGCAAAGTTGTGGGTATTGAAAACCAGTTTTTGGTGGGCGCTGCCTTCCCGAACAATCCTAATTTCTTCGCCAATGCCGAGTTTTCGTGGCAAAAAAGTAATCTGTTCAGCGGCAACGATCAGTTCAGAACGTACCTGTTTTACAACTACATCGCCACCTTCAACTATATACAGGTGGGCAAGGATAATAGTCCAAGCAAAACACCCACGGCTTATGTGCCCGTCCAGAATCGGGTAGATGCCGGTGTCTCCTACAAGCTAAACAAGCACGGATTAACCACCTCGCTCAATGTCCTGAATATCCTCAATGCCGAACTGTTCGACAATTTTCTGGTGCCCAGAGCCGGGACTAGCTTCAACGTTAAAGTCATTTATGAAATTGCCAATTTTTAACTAATTATGAAAACCAATTTACTACTTTCTGTATTCATTGCCGGATCACTCCTTGCGTGTAAAAAAAGTGAAGACGAGACACCCGTTGCCGATTCCAAATATCAGGAAGAAGGCTATGTGATGGCCTCTATCTCGCAAACTTCGGCCAGTTATACCTATTATGCCGGGTATTTTCCAAGCCTCCCGTCGGGCAGCGTTGATCTGACCACTAAATCAAGTTACGCCAATTTCTACCCAAACGCCATCTGGAAAAATTACATGTATGGACAACCGCTTGTTACTGACAAGAAGTTATCCAAACAGGCTGTCGTGAAGGCAACGGGAGCTATTGAGGAAGTCGCCAGTATTCCGCTGGTCGATTATGCGTCCAGAGTTGTGATCATCAACGATCAGTTGGGGGTCTACTCTACGGGGGGCAATCGGGGCCTGTTTACATTCAATCCGACCACGATGGAAAATCTTGGGCAGATAGACATGTCGTCGGCTCAGAATTTCCCTGATAATGAGACGAATATCTATGCTCACCTTACCTATCGGGCCAGCGATAATCGACTTTTTGCCGCATTATTTACCAACTCCAGCAAAACGGGTCAGTATTATGATGCGCAAAATGTGTACGTAGAAGTGATTAATATGACCACCAAAAAGTGGGAAAAAACGGCCGTATTTGAGCAGGCTACCTATCCTGTGTCGCGCGGTTCCGAAAATGGACTCGTCGACGAAACCGGTAATGTGTATTTCATTACGCAGGGTCAATATGGCCTC
>CAXVWN010000399.1:0-6551 GCA_964263725.1 Spirosoma sp. | reverse complement strand
CGGCTACGCTTCAGGACCCAATTCTGGACAAAGCACACACCGCTTTTCGGTACTTGTGGCACTGGAACGGCGACGAAACCGAAATTCTGAGCCGGGTAACCGATGAAACTGGTTATATTCAGCCAACGTTAAAACAGTTAGTCGATGCGCGAGGTAGCGAGATTGGCTATCATTTTAATCCAGTTACCGCCTGGCAAATAAAGGCCGATGGCAATGTGTTATTTAAACCCGAGCACCTTTAAATGGCTAAAACCGATTTCGATGCCGTAGTTGTTGGCTCTGGCCCAAATGGACTCAGCGCGGCCATTACCATGCAACGCGCCGGACTTTCGGTGTTAGTTCTTGAAGCGAAAGACACCATTGGCGGGGGGCTTCGTTCAGCCGAATTAACCCAGCCCGGCTTTGTACACGACATTTGCTCGGCCATTCATCCGTTGGCCGTTGGGTCGCCATTTTTCCGAACCTTGCCCCTGGCTGAGCATGGCCTGGAATTTATTGAGCCGCCGGTGCTGGCAGCTCACCCTTTCGATGGGGGTACTGCCGCTGCCCTAAGGCGTTCGGTAACGGAAACGGCCCAGTCGCTTGGCATTGATGAACAAGCTTATCGAAACTTACTGGAACCTATCGTGCGCGATTGGCCCGGCATGGCACCCGATATCCTTGGGCCGCTGCGTTTCCCGAAGCATCCGATCAACATGGCTAGTTTTGGGTTGGATGCGTTGTTACCCGCGACTCAATTAGTGAAGCGTTTCAAGACCCAAGAAGCCCGTGGTCTTCTGGGAGGCATGGCCGCCCATTCCATTCAACCTCTGAGTAATTTAACGACGTCGGCCATTGCGCTGGTGCTCATGACCGCCGGACATCTGTACAGCTGGCCCATTCCGAAAGGTGGTTCGCAGTCGATTGCCAGCGCGCTGGCTTCCTATTTTCGTTCCCTTGGCGGAAAAATTGAAACGGGTCGGCTGGTGCAGTCGCTACAGGATATTCCCTCAACGCGGGTTGTACTATTCGATGTTACGCCGAAACAATTACTCAGCATTGCCGGAGACCGTTTTTCAACCGTTTACCGAAAGCAGCTGGAACATTACCGCTACGGGATGGGCGTCTTTAAAATCGACTGGGCATTGGACGGCCCAATTCCCTTCACCGCGCCCGAATGTCGGCAAGCGGGGACGGTTCATATTGGAGGCACATTCGAGGAAATTGCCGCTGCTGAACAGGCTACATCAAATGGTAGCCATCCCGATAAGCCCTATATATTACTGGCGCAGCAAAGCCTGTTCGATACGACTCGTGCGCCCGAAGGCAAGCAAACAGCCTGGGCCTATTGCCACGTACCAAACGGCTCAACACTAGACCAAACCGAAGTTATAGAACAGCAAGTGGAACGGTTTGCGCCGGGTTTCCGCGATCGTATTTTGGCCCGTCATACCATGAACACGGCGCAAATGGAAACGTACAATCCCAACTACATCGGGGGCGACATTAATGGAGGCATCATTGATATTGGCCAGTTATATACCCGTCCGGTCATTAGTCTGTCGCCTTATAAAACATCGGAACCAGGCATTTTCCTATGCTCATCCTCTACACCACCGGGCGGTGGTGTGCATGGCATGTGCGGGTATCATGCGGCTCGCGTTGCCCTGCGCGAAGGGTTTGGCCTGCCCGTTCCCATAACATTGGCGACAGCCTAGAGAATCGTTAACTTTGTTCTAAAAGCACCCTAAGTATTATTTAGTTTTCAGTCTGTTTTACCCCTAAATCCCCTAAAGGAGACTTTTGTCAAACACAAGCAAAGTCCTCTTTAGGGGATTTAGGGGTAAAACAGAATGAAAAAAGCCTAAAGAGTGTTATTTATATCAAAGTTAACCCTAAAAAATAATGGGTAAATTTCACGATTCCATCAAGCCTGCACACCGGGAGTTCATCCAGAAGCAGCACATATTTTTTGTTAGTACGGCTCCGTTACGTGCCGACGGTCACGTTAATTTATCCCCAAAAGGGCTGGACTGCTTCCAGATTTTATCGGACAACAAAGTGGGGTACATGGACTTGATAAGCAGCGGTAACGAAACATCGGCCCACACACTCGAGAATGGCCGTATTACCATCATGTTCTGCTCGTTTGATGGTGCGCCCAACATCCTCCGATTGTACGGAAAAGGCTTTACCGTACTGACCGACACAACAGAATGGGATACTTATTCACCCCATTTTAAACTTTACCCAAGCACCCGTCAGCTTATCGTTGCCGATATTGATTTAGTGCAAACCTCCTGCGGCTTTGGCGTTCCTTTGTTTGAGTATGTTGGCGAGCGGGATATTCACTTTAATTGGGCCGAGAAGAAAGGCAAAGATGGGCTATTGGATTATGTACAGGAAAACAATTTAACCAGCCTTGATGGGCTACCAACCCAAATAGGGATGCAACAAGTCTAATGTCAACTCTGGCATTTTATTTGCACCACGCTTATTGTGACCTCATTAATCGTTCCAAAATGCGTGCTGTCCTCTTCCTACTGTTTAGCCTACTGACCTTACCTCATCTTTTTGGTCAGGTACAAGTGCCTGTTAAAACGCAGAAAACGCTGTTTACGATTTCGGCGGTAGACGACAAAACGTCAGCCGAATTACCCGCTCAGTTCACCATCCAGGCTATGCAGGCCAACCAAAAGTTTATTGGAAAAAGCCTGCCCGATAAACCATATGCCTTTATACTTACGCGCACAGACACGCTAAATGTAATAGCCAGCGCACCCGGCTATTATGAAGCCGAGGAATTGATGGTTGTTTCCTGCGATACTTGTGCTGATTATGGGTATGTCGTCCGGCTTGAGAAAGAGGAACCCAAAGCCGATAGTGTGTTTCGGAATTTGCAGGTAAATCAGGCGTTTCGGCTGGATAATGTGTATTTCGACCAGAGTAGTTATGTCCTGCGGCCCGAATCATATCCGCAGTTAGATAAGCTGGTGAAAACGTTGTCTACGACGCCGAAACTGGTGATCGAAATTGCGGGCCATACTGATAATGTTGGCGACCGACGACTCAATCAGGCACTGTCTGAAAATCGAGCCAAAATCATCACCAATTACCTTGTCCGTAATGGCATCACCGAAAAACGCCTGCATCACAACGGTTATGGAGATGCTAAACCAGCCGCGCCAAACGATTCCGAACAAAATAAACGAAAGAACCGACGCGTTGAATTCGTTGTCTTAGCATTGTAAGTTTTGTTAGACACTAATCAGGCGTTGTCAAAAGTCATCAGAAAGGCACCAGAAAAACAGCCTGAAACCACTGAAGAACTTGATAATGACCTGACTGTCTCTAACGATTTCCTCGCTATACATGTCAACTTATTTTGTTAAACCCGGTTCTATTGTCCGTCAGATTTGGGGCGATGCGGATGTAATTTTGTTGGTTTTTGCTGGTTCAGCCGCCGAATTTGCTTTAAATCGAGCGGTAGACTGGCTTTTTTTTACGGGCAAATTACCGGCAGATCCTATTGCCCGATTGTTTTCGACCGTTCGCTACGCGCAGGAGATCGTCTTTTTACCGGATCAGAAAGCCCGCCAGACCATTGCCCGTATGGGCGCTATTCATGTAGGCGTGGAGCAAAAGCGGGGCTATCAGATTCCAGACTGGGCCTATCGCGATGTGCTTTACATGCTGATCGACTACTCCGAACGCGCCTACGAAACCCTACACCGACCGCTTACCAATCCCGAGCGAGAAGAACTATTTAGCACGTTTCGGGAAGTTGGTGCGGGCATGAACGTCCCCGATCTGCCCACTAATTACAGCGACTGGCGAACGGATCGGGAGGCTCACCTGAACCGGGATTTGGTCCGCAGTCAATTTACCGATACGTTGTTTCAACGTTATCGTGAACAACTGGGCATTGGGCGGTATAATCTACTTCGTCGGGTACAAGGTGTGCTGGTACCCGATCAGGTGAGAGAGTTATTAGGCTTATCAAAAAGACCGTTGGTAGCCTATTCAATTAGCGTATATAAAATATTGAATGCCATTGGTCTTCGGTCGGTAATCCAGCGTTTATTGTTACCCAGCGACTATCTGGACCAAATTCGAAGTTTGGATATAGACATCTAATGAATGGTTAAGAAATGAGTAACTTAACCGTTTATGTGACTCTCAATGGCTTTAGAAGCTGTTTAAGCCAGCTTTGCGCCATCCTACCATAGACACCTTCATCAACATGACTACTTCGCCCATTATTACGTCTGTCTTTGATTTATTTAAAGTCGGACCGGGACCATCGAGTTCGCACACGATTGGTCCCATGAAAGCCGCCTTCGACTTTCGGCAACGGCTGGCCAATCTGCCGCCCGAGGTTCAGCAACAAGCCGATACGATTCACGTTCACCTCTACGGATCATTGAGCGCAACGGGAAAAGGGCACGGGACAGATCGCGCGGTAGTGGCGGGTCTGCTGGGCTGGCAACCCGAAACCACAAACCCCGACGCCCTGCTTAAACTTCTCCGCGATCCATCCATCTCCTATGCTGTTCAGGTAGGCGATCGCAGTCTTGATATCGGGCCGCAACATATTCATTTCGAGCGGGTTCGCTACGATTCACCATACCACAATACGATGGTGCTACGGCTCGCTATTGGTGAGCAAACGCTGTATTCGGAAGAATACTATTCGATTGGCGGTGGTTTCATTATTCGCAAGGGTGAGCCGGAGGTAGAACCCGGCAGTCTGTCAGTTCCTTATCCGTATGGAACCATGACCGAGTTAAAAGCTCAGCTAACGGCCCACAACCTCACGTTGGATGAGTTGCTGATGGCCAATGAAATGGCGTTAACCGGTCGTAGTCGCGCTGAAGTCAACCAGCGGCTCGACCAGATTCTGGATTTTATGCACAAGGCCGTCCGTCGCGGACTCAAGCACAAAGGTATTTTGCCGGGTTCCATCAAACTGAGCCGTAAAGCACCGATTTTGTTTCAGCAGGCGAAGGGCATGAGTCAATCGTCGGACAGTTTTCTAATTTTCCTAAACGCCTACTGTTTGGCCGCTTCGGAAGAGAATGCGGCTGGCGGAATTGTGGTAACGGCGCCAACGTCGGGCGCGTCGGGCGTAATTCCGGGTTTAACGTTCCTGGCCAAACATCATTTTCACTACGACCGACCAACGTTGCGGGTGGGCATGCTGGCAGCCGCTCTTATTGGGTTTCTGGTGAAACAGAACGCCAGCATTTCGGGTGCCGAAATGGGTTGTATGGGCGAGGTCGGTACTGCCTCGGCGATGGGTGCAGCTTTTCTAACTCGTTGTGCCCAAGCCAGTAGCGATATTGGACCTATTGAAGCCGCAGCCGAAATTGGTATTGAGCATCACCTCGGCATGACCTGCGACCCGATTGGCGGTTATGTCCAGATTCCGTGTATTGAGCGCAACGCGATGGGAGCCGTCAAAGCGTATAACGCGTATCTATTAGCAACCTCTGGGGCGGCTTCATTTCAGAAAATTTCGCTCGATTCGGTTATTAAAGTCATGAAAGCTACTGGCCGCGATATGTCTACAAAATATAAGGAAACATCGGAGGCTGGTTTGGCGCTGAGTGCTACGGAATGTTAACTTAAGTAAAACAATTCGGGGTATTTAATACGTTTTTAATGAATATGCCTATTAACGCGGCATCCTTCTGACTTATGAACAATATTTATACCCCCCAACAGCAACGAATTCTCCTTATTGCCAGTCTGCTTATCATTGCTGGTTTTATTATTTTCGGACTAAGCGGCTACATTTCGGCGTTTCTGGGCGCCGGAATTTTGTACGTTGTCTTCAGCCCCTGGTTTACGGCTCTGGCGATCAAGCGAAACTGGAGCAAACCGCTGGTAACTACGCTCCTGATTATCTTCTCAGTGGTGGTCATTATTCTGCCTTTTCTAACGCTGAGTTTACTGCTCATCGACCGGATTCAGTACTATTCCCAACACACAGAAGACATTCTGAATCTAGCCAAAAAAGCTGAAGAATTAACTGGTTATCAGATCACTAGTCAGAAAAATATTCAGACTATTCTACAGCAGGGCGGTTCCTATGCCAGCCGATTGCTGCCTTCCATAGCGGGTGGAGCACTGGATTTTATTGTGATACTGGGCTTAATGTTTTTCACCCTGTATTTCATGTTTGTGCAGCAGGATGGCTTTCTAAAAGGCTTACAGAAATACCTGCCATTCAAACGCGATACGCAAAAAGAATTGGGCGAATCACTCAAGAATAATGTCAATGCCAATGTGTTAGGGCAATTGCTGGTCTGTTTTGTGCAAGGGGTTTTAACGGGAGCAACGCTTTGGATTTTTGGTGTGCCCGATGCAATTTTCTGGGGAACAGTCGCTTTTTTCATGGCCTTTATTCCGGTACTCGGCACTCCGCTGGTTTGGGGGCCCGCCGGACTAATTCAACTTTCGCAGGGCAATACCAGTCAGGGTATCGGCATTCTGGTGGTAGGGGTCGTTGTCATTATTAACATCGACAATCTACTACGCATCATGCTGGCCAAACGCATGGGCGACAT
>CAXVWN010000398.1:0-19793 GCA_964263725.1 Spirosoma sp. | reverse complement strand
GCCGTAACGCATCCACGTGGAGGCAGCGAAAAAGGACAGAATTGGTACAAAGCAGGCTTTAAAACTACCAAACCCAATACATGGAAAGACTTCATTGCCAGTGGCGAATGGCTCATCAAAAATAGATACACCAGCGCGAGTAAACTCATTGGCGAAGGCACCAGTGCGGGCGGTGTGCTAATTGGCCGGGCCATTACCGAACGGCCCGATTTATTTGCCGCTGCTATTAGCAACGTAAGTTGCAGCAACACGCTACGGGCAGAGGAAACGCCCAATGGTCCAGTCAACGCTCCCGAGTTCGGCACCGTGAAGGACTCGACCGAGTGCATGGCTCTGTACGAAATGGACGCCATGCATCATGTTAAGGGAGGCACTAACTATCCCGCCGTTATGTGCATTGGCGGCATGAACGATCCACGCGTCATTGCCTGGCAACCGGGCAAATTTGCGGCTGCTTTACAAAATGCCAGTAAATCGGGCAAGCCGGTATTGTTGCAAGTCAACTACGACAACGGCCATTTCACGGAAGACAAGAAAGTCACGTTTCGAAACTTTGCCAATATGTACGCATTTGCCCTATGGCAAGCTGGCCACCCTGATTTTCAGATGAAAAAGTAATCTCCTTTTATTTTAACCGGATGATCTCAAAAAGTCATCTGGTTCTTTTTGCACGATGTTTAAGCAACTGGTTAATATTGGGATAGATCATTTATTGCATCGGTATGAGCCCTTCAGGGTCACATGTTTATAGAGTCGTTATTTTGCTATAAACATGTGACCCTGAAGGGCTCATACCGACGCAATAAATGATGCATTATAACCTACGTTGCTCAAGTTTATCCTCCCGTTTAGACAGGTATTTGCCGGTAAATTTCTTAGGGATCTTTAGCTTAACGTTATCAATAAGGAGTGTGGTTGGCAAGCGAAGCGATAGTTGCCAGCCACACTCTTTTTGCTTGAATAATTAGGCACTTTCTAAATAGCAGGAATTACCAAAAGTGTATCTCCAAATTGCACAATCCATTCCTTGATTGTTATACATTTGTACTTCCTTATATCGTTCTATTTGAAAGTCTAATTCGCTCTACGAACATGAACAGAAGAGACGCCCTCATGCGGGTAGCCGCGCTGGCTGGCGCAACAATGTCGTTGCCAGCGTTGGCTGATACGCTCGAAGCTTCCGCTACCCGACGCGCCCTGACAGGCAAGCCGCTTTTTTTAACGGCTGATCAGGACGCAACCGTCGCGGAATTGGCTGATACCATTATTCCAACAACGACCACACCCGGTGCCAAAGCCGCTAAGGTGAATGAAGTGATTGATATTATCCTGAAAGACTGCTACAAAGCAGACGATCAGAAACGCTTCCTGGATGGCCTGACACAGACCAACAAATTGAGTCAGGACGCTTATGGCAAAGCCTTTGTACAACTCGATCCGACCCAACGCATTGAGATTGTGAAGAAACTGCAGGATGAGGCCAGGCAACAACTGGCCCAAATGGCTGGTAATAAGACCGCTACAAAGGTGGAGAATGCTCAGGCCGATTTACAAATGCCCGACGCAAAGAAACGGTATACGCCTTTCTTTACAATGCTGAAAGACTTAACCCTGACAGGCTATTTTACGTCCGAAATTGGCTGCACGCAGGCTCTCGAATATGTTGCCGTTCCGGGTCGTTACGACGGCTGTATCACGCTCAAACCCGGCCAAAAGGCGTGGGCTCTTTAATGTATAATGGATAATACACAATGAATAAGTAGTGTGTGACATCGGTCTTTTAAGATTATTGTCTGCTCTATAATTATTCATTATTCATTCAAAAAAATATGAATCTCAATATCGACGCAAAAAAGGATATGACCTACGACGCCATTGTCGTAGGCTCAGGTATTTCTGGTGGATGGGCTGCTAAAGAGCTTACACAGAAAGGATTGAAAGTATTAATGCTGGAGCGGGGCCGCGATGTGAAGCACATTGAAGGCTATCCAACAGCGACGAATAATCCGTGGGATTTTCCTCATCGAGGCCGTATTACGACTATGGCTGCTGAGGAATACTGGGCCAATATGCGTACCGGCTACACCGCAAATGAGGAATGGAGACACTTCTTTGAGAACGATAAAGAACATCCGTACCTCGAAAAACGGAAGGTAGACTGGATTCGGGGATACCACGTGGGCGGTCGGTCGTTGATGTGGGGCCGGCAAAGCTATCGGTGGAACAAAGAAGATTTCATGGCCAATGGAAAAGAAGGTATCGGTGTTGATTGGCCGATTCGTTACGATGACCTTGCCCCCTGGTACACATATGTAGAAACGTTTGCTGGTATTTCGGGTAGCAAAGATGGTTTGGACGTGTTGCCGGATGGCAATTACCTGCCTCCTATGCAGATGAACTGCCTGGAAAAGGAAGCCAAAAAGCGAATCGAAAAGGCATTTCCAGCTCGTACCGTTACGATGGGCCGGACGGCTCACCTGACAGCGCCCAAGCAGATTCACTATGATCTGGGTCGGGCGGCCTGCCAGTTCCGTAATCAGTGTATGCGTGGCTGTCCTTATGGCGCGTATTTCAGTACGCAGTCGGCTACATTGCCAGCGGCTGTCAAAACCGGAAAACTAACGCTCCTGCCCGATTCGATTGTATCGGAAGTGCTCTACGACGAAACAAAAGGTAAGGCGACGGGCGTTCGGATTATAAACCAGAACACCAAAGAAGTTCGCGAATACTACGCCCGGATTATTTTCCTAAACGCATCGGCTTTTGCCAGTACATCGATTTTGATGAACTCTAAGTCGCACCGTTTTCCAAACGGAATGGGTAATGATTCGGATCAGCTTGGTCGCAATATCATGGACCACCATTTGGCTGCCGGTGCTGCCGGTACGTTTGAGGGAATGGAAGATCAGTACTACTACGGTCGGCGGGCCAACGGCGTTTACGTTCCTCGCTATCGCAACTGGGCTGGTGATAAACGCGATTACGTTCGGGGCTTTGGTTATCAGGGTGGTGCTGGCCGGGGTGGCTGGAACCGGGGTAATGGTACAGACGGATTTGGCGCAGATTTCAAAGAAAGCCTGACCACGCCTGGCCCGTGGACGATGAGTCTCGGCGGTTTCGGTGAAATGATTGCTGATCCAAACAACCGCATGACACTCTCGCCCGATCAGAAAGATAGCTGGGGTTTACCTGTAATTGTATTCGACGCAGCCTACGGCGAAAATGAGCGTAAAATGCGAATTGATATGATGAACGATGCCGCCGAAATGCTCGAAGCCGCTGGTATTAAAAATGTGACGGCTTATAATGATGAGTCGAAACACCCTGGCATTGGTATCCATGAAATGGGCACTGCCCGTATGGGTCGTGATCCAAAAACATCGGTCTTGAATGCTCATAACCAGCTTCACAATGTTAAGAATGTATTTAACACTGACGGAGCTTGCATGACTTCATCTTCCTGCGTAAATCCTTCGCTTACATACATGGCCTTAACCGCTCGTGCGGCTGATTTTGCCGTAAAAGAAATGAAGAAAGGTACTTTATAATAGAGTATTAATTAGACTGGATAGGGTAGGTAGCCTAATAAGCTGTCTACCCTATTTGCTTGTCTATCAATGGAAAATTTCTTTTATGTTATCAGAAAACAAGCAAAAAAAATAAACACTTTGTTAGTAGTTGAGTTATACCATAGATTAAACAGTAGAATTAATCAAAAAATATAACTCAACGATGAAAAAAATAATGATCATGGGTTGGATGCTAGTAGCTGGCATGGCCCTAAACGCAACGGCACAAACAACGAATACGACGACGAATTCAGGTTCGACGGGCACAACGGGCACAGGTACTACCGGAACGGGAACGTATACGAACGGCTCGAACACAGGTACGAACTCGGGCACCTACCAAACCCAACCACAGACGGGTGTAAACCCGACGAACACAGCGACGCCAACAAACGGTGTTAATGGGACAACCGGAACGTATTCGAACGGTCAAACTACCGGTGTCAATACAGGCACGACACCAACTACGGGTGCAGGTTCTTCGGTAAATGGCTCTACAACGAGTGGTACTGGTAGTTACAATACGGGCACTGGTACAATGAACAGCGGTACGACAGGCACTGGTACTATGAACAGTGGTACAACAGGTACAACAACAAATTCGAATACCACTGATCGAACGAATAACGGATCGACAGGTAATGGCAGCCGACGGACAAGAAGTAGTTCGTCAACGACAACGGTGCCTAACACAACGACGACAACAACAACGCCCCCTGAAAAGTAAGGGTGCAGGAATAGAAAAAGTAATTAGGGGAATACCTTTGTAAGGGTATTCCCCTAATTTGTTTATGTCAGAACAGACTCCATTAATTTCTCTGCATAAGTTAACTATCCGGCGCAGTAACCGGACGGTGATTAGTGACTTTACATTTCAACTAAACTCAGGTGAGTGCTGGGCCATAATTGGACCAACGGGTAGTGGAAAAACTACTTTTTTACAAGCTCTCGCTGGCCAGTTTCCCGCTCCTCCGGGTACACTGACCCGGCGGGTACCAACTGAATTTGTCTCTTTTAAGGAAGAATCCAGCCGATTTTCCTACAGCGGTTACTTTTATCAGCAAAGGTACCAGGCTACAATGAGCGACGAGGGTACCGACGCGGGCTATACATCCACTCCCTCATTACGTGATTTTTTGCAGTTCACTGAATCGCCGGAATCGACTGTGTTACTTGAGCGATTGGGGTTATTACCCTTATTGAACCGCTCCTTTATAAAACTCTCTAACGGTCAGACTCGTAAGGCACGCATTGGTAAAGCGCTCCTACGGCATCCATCTGTGCTGCTATTAGATAATCCTTTTGTGGGCTTGGATATAAATTTCCGGGCTGAATTAACAAGCTGGTTAGGTGAGCTGATACATCATGGCCTGACGCTTGTACTGGTAACTGAATCAGACGACATTCCTCCATTTTGTACACAGGTTGCCGTATTGGAAAAAGGGCACTTGGGCTGGGCCGGTCATAAAGAAAAATACCAGCCAGAACACCAGCCGCAAACCGTATTAATTACGCCACCCGTTTTGCAGACACCACCCCAACGGGTTGACTTTACAGAAGCCTTTCGACTGCAAAATATTGTCGTTCGCTATGGCGATACGATCATTTTGAACGACCTTAACTGGGTGATTCTGGCGGGTGAGCGTTGGGCATTGTTTGGGCAAAATGGGGCTGGAAAATCAGTGTTGCTCAGTTTACTTTACGGCGATCATCCCCAAGCCTATGCCAACCAGGTGAGTGTATTTGGTTATCGGCGGGGCAAATCGGGTGAAAGTATCTGGGATGTGAAACGCCGAATTGGTTTTGTTTCGCCCGAACTGCATCTATATTTTCCCCAACATTTATCGGTCCGACAGGTGGCTCTATCCGGGTTGACCGATACACTTACTCCGCCCAATCGAGTCTCCACCGAAACAGAAACAGATTTAGCCAGCTTATTAGCTTATTTTGACCTGACTGATACAGAAAGTAGACCATTCGGAACCCTGTCGGTGGGTGAGCAGCGATTAGTGTTACTGGTCCGTGCTTTTCTAAAAAATTCACCCGTATTACTGTTGGATGAGCCATTTCAGGCTATAGACAGTCGCCATGTTGAACTTGCCCGCCGGTTAATTGATAGCTTTGTCGGTAAAACCATTTTGTTCGTAACCCATAACCGGAACGAACTTCCACAGAGCGTCGACCAGATTTTCATGCTTACTGATAGTAACAACAAGTTGGTAGAATAGGGAAAGATTTAATCGTTAGCCCATTAATCTAACCTTGGATAAGCTTATGCTTGATTTCGTAGATTGCTGCGTACAACCCTACAACTACATTATTGGCGCAATTACTAACGTTGGCATGGTTTATGAGGAATCAGCATCGCTTTTCTTATCATAGGATGGAACGCTCGTTTAATAAATAAACGACGATAATAATGCCGGTATTATCTAATTATTAGGACTCATATAAGGCTAAGGTTACTAAAAAAAAGGCTTGGCATGATATTGGTCTTACTATGGAGTAACCGACATTTCTAGATGAGGAGACAACTACTAAATAAATTTATTGGTAACTTTAGATGGATCGCTGTCTGGTTTTTGGTAACCTTACGTGTTATGGCTTCCACTTATCCGTTAGCCGACACGTGTCAGAATCCGGCACCGCCCGTCATTATAGGCTCGGCGAAGGCCATTTGTCGTAATGAATCGGTTACGCTCTCGGCTACTGGATGTGTTGGAACAGTTGTTTGGTCGAATGGCGAAACGGGCGCTGCCATACAAGTTCAGCCGCAGCAAACTACCAAATACACGGCTATTTGCCGAGCCCGGCCAGGGTGTATCAGTTGTTTTGCCGAAGTTTGGAAAGTTACGGTCAACACACCCGGCGCACCAGTAATAACAAGCTCAGCGAAGATTATCTGTGCCAACGACGCTGTTACACTTACAGCAACGAACTGTGCCGGTACGGTCCACTGGTCCGACCAAACCACGGGTTCTAGCTGGACGGGTAAACTACAACAAACAACCACCTTTCAAGCTACTTGCGAACAAAATAATTGCCTGAGTAATCCATCAGCACTGGTTTCGGTGCAGATAGCTGCGCCAACTATACCAATCATTTCTGCTAGTAAAGGCGAAATTTGCGCTGGACAACCAGTTCAGCTTACGGCCTCTGGTTGTGTAGGAACTATCCATTGGGCCGATGGAAGCGAAGGTTTAATTAAAACGGTAACTCCTTATCAAACAACAAACTATCGGGCTGTTTGCCAGATTGGTTCGTGCCGAAGCGACAGTTCCCAGACGGTATCTATATCGGTGCGTACGGCTGATCAGAAGTTAAGGTTAGTAACGACTCTGGGCAATGTATGTCCATTTCAAACAGCCGATTTATCGAAAGCTATTTCAGAGGAAATTCCGGCTCTTAGTACATATTATCAATTCCGAACGGGACCATCACTCGATGCGCCTATTGTTCAGTCGCCCGGTGCGGTGCTAGCGGGAACATATTATATTTTTGGACGTAATACAGAGGGATGTTACACCGCTCCTGTTGCCGTAACCGTCAACACTACCCCTTGTCAAAATGCAATTCCGCCCTGCCTAAGCAATCCGGCTACGGTTGCTGTTCGGCTCGATTCTAGCGACTGGGTAAAAGGCATTATCAGTTTGACGGCTCAATTAGGTGGTTCGGCCAAAAAGTCTGACTGGCAAAGTGATGGTGGCGGTTTGTTTACAGATACGGGCCTGACAACTCGTTATTTTTTATCTGAAACTGACCGGCAACGCGGCACAACCCTTTTTACGATTTCGGCACCGGACCCCGATGGTAATGGTCCCTGCGTAGGGGCTTCTGCGCAACGAATAATAGCAGCCCCATCTCGGGAAATCGTGGGCTTGAGTAAAAAAGTGAGCGAGCCAGTCTGGCTCACTGAAGAAAATACTCGACTGGTCGAACTGACTTATCAATTGACGGCCGTAAATCTGGGGGCGCATGACTTGGCAAGTGTACAGATAGCCGACGATTTGGACGCAGCTTTCTCTGGTTCGGGTGCCTTGGTTCGTTCGGTAAAGGTCCGGGCTGATAGCGGCTTAGTTACTAATTCGGCTTATACAGGACGTGGAGCTGACACAACTTTGCTCAATGGTGGGATGGTAGCGGCTGGCAAACAAAGCCGCGTCTGGTTAACGGTTCGGTTAGATGTGAGCCAGGCTACTACGCTGACATTTATTAACAAAGCAACAGTGCAGGGGGTTGATGTAAACGGTACTGTTTGCCGCGACCGATCCACCAATGGTATCGAAGCTGACCCCGACCAGAACGGCAATCCGGGTGATAATGATGAACCAACTCTGGTGACTCTCCACTCGCTCCGGCCCGAAGAGGGAGAAACCGTATTTATTCCTGAAGGATTTTCACCCAACGGCGATGGTATTAACGATCGCTTTGTTATCCAGCGGTTACCCATTAACCTAACGGTTCAACTAGACGTCTATAACCGGTGGGGGCATCTTGTTTACCAAAATGGGAACTATAAAAATGATTGGGATGGGGTTGCTAATCAAGGAATTAAGGTAAGTAGTGCAAAAGAAGGATTACCTGATGGAACGTATTATTATCAGATTCGACTTAGCGATGGCCGTGAGTATGTGCGCTTTCTAACACTGGCACGATGATTTTTTAGCAATGATTTTAGGGCAAATTCGTTTGCCGAATGGGTATAGGATTATCGGCCGTAAGGCATGGAATTTAAGTCACTGATGAGTAAGAAATGGGTAATATGGTTCTTAGGAGGATTGCTGTGGCTAGGCTGTTCAACGGCTTGGGCACAGACCGATTCACTGTTGCAGCAAGCCGACCGTTTGCTCAACTATAAAGCCTATGGCCGTGCGATAGAAGCCTATTCTGAACTCCTGACCGAGCATGGTGACCAACTTACTGGTACACAGAAATCTACAGCGCAAGGTCGTCTAGCATTTGCCTATCAACAGGTGGGCGATAACCAGAAAGCGGAGCGGTTTTACCGTGAAGCTATGGCTAATAACACCGACGAAAATCTGCAGCAAATCTTACAATTTGCGCAGACGTTGGCTAACAATGGCAAACTTCAGGAAGGGCAAAAACAATATGAACGCTACCTGCAATTAAAAGATAAACAACCCGACCGGCAAATGCCGACTGGTCTGCCGGGTAGTCCAAGAAAAGACCCTGTGCGTTACCGGTTAGAGTATCTATCGCTAAACTCGCGTGGTGAAGAATTTAGCCCGGCATTTTATCGGGATGGTTTGGTATACGTGGCGGGCAGAAAAGGTGGGTCGGCTATCGAAACCACGGGCAACGGGGGGGGCTCAGGTTACCTTGATCTATTTTATGTGCCAAACCGAAATAATCTGAAGGTCGGTAGTATTATCAACCCCGACGGTAGTATCGGTAAAGCACCTGATAATCAGGTCAAAGTTCAGCATACTATTGGCGAAGATAATTATTCCCGCCCGACCCCCAATGACTCGCGTACTGTTCCCAACTTCTACGAGGGTATTAATATTTCGGAAGGTTTAGGCTACGACGAACGGCGGGTAGATCTAGCGCAACGTTTTAGCCGAACACTCAACACGAAGTATCACGAAGGACCCGCTACCTTTTCGCGGGATGGTTCGCGCATAATTTTTACCCGCAATAACTATAACAACGGCCGTGCCAGCAAGAGTGCTGAAGGTGTTAATAAACTCAAACTGTACACCGCTACGCAGCAAAATGGTTCCTGGATGAATATTGAAGAGCTTCCCTTCAATAGCGATGAATATTCAGTTGGCCATCCAACGCTTAGCCGCGATGAACAGTTTCTTTATTTTGCTTCGGATATGCCAGGCGGTATGGGTGGTACCGATCTATACGTGAGTCGATATCAAAACGGGCAATGGGGCCGACCCGTCAATCTGGGTGGCACGATTAATACAAAGGGTAATGAATTATTCCCATTTGTAGATGAGGCTGGAAACATATATTTTTCGTCGGATGGGCGCAAAGGACTTGGTGCGTTAGATATATTTTTCGCAAACTTGTCTAACGGTGTAACTGTGAAAACCGTCGAACACCTCGACGCGCCAATTAACTCGGAACAGGACGATTTTGGCCTGATTACAGATGGTAACCGACTTGGCGGTTATTTTAGCAGTAATCGGCGAGATGGTAATGATGACATTTATCGCTTTGTTCGGGAGAGCTCCCTTTTCGGCTGTCGTGACCTGACCATACGCGTGTACGATACCAATACCGAACAACCTTTAGATAGCGTAAGTGTGCTAATTAGAGCGCGGGGAGAGGGACGACCCGATCGAACTTTAATTAGTGATGCAAACGGATTCCTGCGAATTTGCTTGGAAGGGTCCAATGCCTTTACGTTTCAGGCCAGCCGAGATGGCTATATCAATAGTACGGTGGGTTTTACAACACAGTTACTGACCGACGATCAGCCAAGCCGACTCGAAATCGGGTTGATTAAACCGACCGTCGTTATGGATACTATCAGAACAGACAATAGTATTGTTGCTGGTCCACTCACTCAGTCACGCATTCGGGGTGTAGTTATGGGACAACGCGACCGGCGGCCAATAGAGGGCGTAACGGTTCAACTTCGTAATGAATGCGACCGTACGCAGCGCGAGTATGTAACCGGAGCAGACGGTCGCTATACGTTTGATTTGGTCGAAGGGTGCGATTACACACTGGTTGCGTCTAAACCTGAGTTTGGTACAAATACAAATCGGATCAAACGCTTACCGAAAAAGACAAAACCAAAGGAAGTGTCGGCTGATTTGCGAATGCTTAGTGTGGGCGATGTCGTCACGATTGATAATATTTATTACGATCTCGATCGTTTTAGCCTCCGAGCTGATGCCGCACGCGAGCTGGATAAAGTAGTGGCCACCATGCGAAAATACCCGTCACTGATTATTGAAATTCGATCGCACACCGACAGTCGGGGAGAGGCAGAACACAACAAAGCTCTATCCTTACAACGAGCTAAAGCCGTTGCTAACTACTTAGTATCCAAAGGTATAAATCGTAAGCGCATGGCTACGCTGGGTATGGGTGAGTCACAATTAGTGAACAACTGCACCGATGGAGTCATTTGCACTGATGCTGAACACCAACGAAATCGCCGAACCGAATTTAAGGTAGTAGAGATAAAATAGGAAAAGCAGCACGAGGAATGATATTCTAGTTTGGAGCGTTCATTATTCATCATTCATCATGTTGAGTTGTGATCACGTTTCCTACCTGTAAAATTAACATTGGCCTACGCATCACCGAAAAGCGACCCGATGGCTTTCATAACCTGCAATCTTGCTTTTACCCCGTACAGTGGGGCGATGTATTAGAGATAATACATACACCTGAAACCGAGCTTACCTTTACAAGTAGTGGATTGCCCATTCCCGGCGAACCGACTCAAAATCTTTGTATTCGGGCGTATGAGCTACTAAAGCAAGATTTTAACCTTCCGCCTGTTCAGATTCACCTTCACAAAATTATTCCCATTGGGGCAGGTTTAGGTGGTGGCTCCGCCGATGCCGCATTTGCCCTGAAGCTGCTGAATGAACAGTTCACCTTGGGCTTAAACAGTACGCAATTGGAAGGCTATGCCCGTTTGCTAGGTAGTGACTGTGCTTTTTTTATTCAGAACCGACCCTTATACTGCACTGCAAAAGGCGATGTATTCTCGGAAATAGCCGTTGATTTAAGTGGCTATTACATTGTACTGGTTTACCCTAATCTGGCCATTTCAACTGCCGAAGCCTATGCTGGAATACAACCTCGTCAGCCTGAGATAGCTTTGTACGATCAGTTGCTAGAACCCATTGATACCTGGCAGAATACTGTACACAATGATTTTGAGGATAGTCTGTTCCCCAGGTACCCAAGTCTTGGCAAAATCAAGAACCAACTCTATGAAACTGGCGCCGTTTATGCCAGTATGAGTGGCTCCGGATCGACGGTGTATGGCATTTTTAACGCACCTGTAGACGTGCCAAACCAATTTTCTACTTACTGCGTTTGGAAAGGAAAACTGTAAAACAGTTTGTCGTTTTCGCCAGACCGCCGAGCGATTTGTAGGCCCTTTGTTGATTCCTGCACAAACCACGATTTCATTCTATGAGCAATTTCATGACGAAACGGCGGGAGCCGTTCCGCTTTATGGTCTGGATGGGTATTGCCAGTAGTGTGATGGTATTCACCATGCTGCTGGTGGCCTACGTGGTTCGTAGAACTGGACAGGGCTGGACCGACATAAAACTACCAAATGTTTTCTTAATTAGTACAGGCGTAATTCTACTGAGCAGTTTTACGCTTAGAAACGCCATTCAGGCATTTAGGCATGAACGCTTCGGAAATTACCGGGTCAACATTGCGACCACATTTGGGCTTGGCACATTGTTTATTCTCCTGCAAGCTTGGGGATGGCGGCAAATGGCTCAGTCGGGTATAAAGTTAGAAGGCAATCCCGCCGGTGGTTTTGTCTATATCATCTCGGGTATTCACCTGCTTCATATTTTGCTCGGGCTTATTTTTTTAGCCATTATCCTGGCCGAAGCCATGCGCCGTCGGCTTTATGTCGACTCATTTGTTTATAGCGTTAATCCGCCAAACTGGCAAAAAATTAGGCTAATTACCTTGTATTGGCACTTCGTTGATATACTCTGGCTGGGTCTCTTTGCCTTTCTATTAATTCATCATGGCCTCGATTTGCGTCTCTCTCTTTGACGGTTACCTGATTTTGGCGCTTTATACCGTTATTTGTTTACTATAAAGTCCGTATTTCTATACTTCATGAAAAAAATCGCTCTCTGGGTAGGATTTTGGGCATTGAGCCTGACCTCTTTCGCCCAAACTGCACCTTCGTCAACATCAGCACCGGGTTCAAAATATGACCCACTCGCTTTGTTCCATCCGCTATTTAATATGCAGCCCGGTAATGATTACCGCACTGGCAGTGGTGCGCCCGGTCCGCGTTATTGGCAAAATCGGTCTGATTACCAGATTAACGTCGCGCTCGACGATCAGCAGAACACCATCACCGGTGACGTAACGATTACCTATAAAAATAATTCGCCCGAAACGCTGTCTTACTTGTGGTTGCAATTAGACCAGAATGCCTTTAGTGATACCTCACGAGCTTCTAAAACAACGCCGGTGGCTGGTGGCCGGTTTGGTAATCTTGGCTTTGCCGGTGGATTGACTATTTCAAGCGTAACGGTCGAGCAGGGGAAAGGTAAGTTTACAGCAACGCCATACGTCATTACTGATACACGGATGCAGGTCCGCCTTTCAGAACCTGTAAAACCAAACGGTGATGCAGTGAAAGTAAAAGTTACCTATTCGTTCAAAATTCCGGAATACGGATCCGACCGGATGGGACAGTTGAAACGAAAAGACGGCATTATCTACGAAATCGCCCAATGGTATCCCCGGATGTGTGTATACGATGATATTGAAGGCTGGAACGTGTTACCCTACTTAGGTGCGGGCGAGTTTTACCTCGATTATGGTGATTATGAGTACACTATTACCGCACCCTGGGACCACATCGTTGTGGGATCGGGCGAATTGCTAAACCCGAACGACGTTCTTACTGCCGAACAGATTAAACGTTTGGATCAGGCACGGAAGAGTGATCAGACAGTTATTATTCGCGGGAAAGATGAAGTTACGGACGCCAATACCCGTCCGAAAAAATCAGGTACCATAACCTGGAAGTTCCGATGCATTAACACACGTGATGTCGCCTGGGCTTCGTCGCGGGCGTTTGTGTGGGATGCGGCAAAAATAAATCTGCCTAGTGGAAAAACGTCCCTTGCCCAATCCGTGTATCCAGCCGAAAGTGCTACCAATGACTCGTGGAATCGCTCAACAGAGTACGTAAAAGGTTGCGTTGAATTTTATTCAAAGTACCTCTACGAATTTAGTTACCCGGTGGCTACCAATGTGGCCGGTATTGTGGGCGGAATGGAGTATCCCGGAATCATCTTCTGCGATCATAAAGACAAGAAAGATGCGCTGTGGGGGGTAACCGACCATGAGTTTGGTCATAACTGGTTCCCGATGATTGTGGGTAATAACGAGCGGAAATTCCCCTGGATGGATGAAGGGTTTAATACGTTTATCAATACGCTCTCGACGGCTAATTTCAATAAAGGTGAATTCAATCGGGAGCGCGGCACGATGCACGACCTGGCTCCGGCTTTGTTTTACCCTGCCGAGCCAATCATGACCATTCCTGATGTACAGCAACCAAGAGCCTTAGGCATTTTGGCGTACTACAAACCGGGTATGGGTTTAAAGCTCCTTCGTGAAGTTATTCTTGGACCCGACCGCTTCGATTTTGCTTTCAAAAATTATGTTAGCCGTTGGGCTTTCAAACACCCAACACCTTATGATTTCTTCCGTAGTATAGAAGATGGCGCTGGTGAAGATTTAGGCTGGTTCTGGCGTGGATATTTCTACGAAACCTGGAAATTGGACCAGAGCGTAAAAGATGTAAAATATGTAGATGGGACCGCCGACAAGGGGTCGCTGATTTCTATTGAAAATCTTGAAAAGCTGGCTATGCCTGTGACCGTTGAGATCACCGAAACGAACGGTACTAAAGGACGCATAAATCTGCCGATTGAAGTCTGGCAACGTGGTGCCACCTGGACGTTTAGATACAATTCGACATCATCAATAAAGACGGTCGTTGTTGACCCCGATCAAAAGCTACCCGACGTCAATAGTAAAAACAATACCTGGCGCGCAGAAGCACAATAGTGTGAATAAAGTCCTATTGAAAAAAGGGTTGTTTACGTATAACAGGATTCACCTGATTACGTAAACAACCCTTTTTCAATAGGACTTTATAGTATCTAAACTTCTACAAGCATCGCTCCGAAAGAATAACCTCCTCCAAAAACCGTTACAACGATTCGTTGACCTTTGCGGAACGTATCCCACTGCTCCGAAAGCGCGATGGCACAACCCGCACAACCTGTATTGCCGTACCGTTGAATATTAGAAATTAATTTTTCTTCCGGCAACCCAAGCGTATTCATGACATTGCGAGAAATACGGAGATTAGCCTGATGAGGCAAAATGAAATCCACATCGGCTAAGGTCAAACCACAACGTTCGAGTATCTGCAAGCTAGCTTTAGGCATATACTGGCAGGCATTGATGAATACGTCGCGACCATGCGGCATCGTAACACCCCCATGAGCAGGTTTCATTACCACAGCCGTAGTAGCTTTGGTCGTATGAGCTGCACCCCCGGTTAGCAAGGCTTTTATGGTGAAATCGCCTTCGCTTTGCCTTTCTTTCGTGATTAACAGTGCTGCTGCACCATCGCCCCACAAATGGCCCGAAATAGTATCTGTTTCGTTGTAATAAAGCGTATTATGCTCCGATACAATAACTAAAGCACGACTCGCCTTATTGAGTGCAAAGTAACCCTCAACCACTTCTATGGCGTTTAGCAATGAGGAGCAGGCTGTTGAGATCGAAACAACTGGAATGTCAGCAATACCAATATAATGCTGGGCTTCGTGGGCCAGTGAAACAATGGTATCGTAAGGTGTATAGGTACCTCCTACGATTAAATCAACGCTGGTCAGGTCAACTTTATCCATGAGCCGTTGGACGACTTCAATGGTCATGGTATTCGTGTTTTCACCGGGAGCGGCTTTGCGTCGCTCCACAATTCCAGTGCGTTCAATAATCCATTCGCTGGAAAGGCCGTTAAGCTGGGTGAAATGTTCATTGCCAACTACCTGCGAAGGCAGGTAATGGCTTACTGCATGTATGTACATCAGGCCAAAAAAGTAGGTCTAATACAGGTATAACCCGAATTAATCTTTAAAGTTAAATCCTTCCGGGAAAACGTGGTATTAAACATTAGAACAATACTATAATGTATTGAATTTATTGTGTTTTTAATGAACAAAGTAGTCACTTTTACTCTCAACAGAGTATAAGCTTGTAAAAATTCAGTAATTTTTCTGCCTCGCTGTTCCAATTATAAGCCTGCTCAACAGCCTTACGTCCCCGCTGGCCCATAGCTCGGGCTTCGTCGGGATGTTCGATCAGATACACAAGCGCGTCAGCTACTTGGACCGAGTCATAGGGTGAAACACAGAAGCCACAATTGTGACGCTCAACGACATCACGATAAAGTGAAAAGTCAGATGTAATAACCGGGAGGCCGAGGGCCATATATTCAAATAATTTTGTGGTGTAGGAGTCTGGATAATCGCCAACGGGTTTCAATAGAGCTAGCCCGGCCGTTGCTCCAGCCGCGTATGGAAGAGCAATCCGCTGGTCTTTGTATCCGTAAAAACGGAGATTGTTTTGTATATGGGCAAAATGAGGAAGCTTTTCCAAAGTAGCATCTGTAAATGTACGCCGACCAAACAGATGTACAACGAAATTAGGATACGTAGTCTTCAGCCGTACCAGACTATCGACAAGCGTATCGAAGGCCCGCTCGAAACTAAGCCAGCCAATGTAAAAGAATGATGGCTGGTCTTTGCTGGGCTGATATAGTGTTTGGAACGGCTCAAGAAAAGAGATGAGAGGATAATTATAAATCACGGCATAAGGATTGGTAAGTTGCGTGTATGTATCCAAATAGCTGTGCTCAGTAAATAACAGATAGAAGTGTTGCCGGGCGAGTTGGTCAAACCAACGGAATGCTCTCTCTAGTAAATAACTTTTGTTGATTGTTTTCAGATGCATCTTTTTGTGCAGGTTCTCCTGAACTTCATAAATCACCTGCGCACCGAAAAATCGAAATACATAAGCAAACGGAATAAATTCAGGCACGTAAACGTGGACAAGCTGCGGACGCAGCCATAGGCATCGTACTAAAATGAATGGACAAGTAATCAATACGCGCCAAATAACACGCCGGTAGTAGGGCAGACGAATAAAGTTAATATTGGGTGCCACAGCCGGGTCAGCATGGGGTAGTGCGCAAAACACATCGTAAGACTCAGTAAGCGTCTGACATTGTTTAAACACTACGCGCGGGTCCTGCGGTTGATGAGCCGTGCTAACATGCAGAACGCGAACTTTTTTCATGCGCTAAGACAAACGCCACGATATAGTAGATATAGAGCAAATGAAAATTTTGGTTAGCAATATCTGCGATCTTCGGGCCTTTGTATTCATTTAATGACGTCAAAGTTACGTAGTTCTGCATCAATTTTTTGATTCCAGCGTTCCTGAGCTGCCTGATTAAGACTATGATTGGTTTCATTATCATATTGGGTCTGCATCTGGCTCATTTCCCGGAAAGACTCGATAAACTGATATTGTGTGATACTATTGTAGTCTTCCAATGTCAAATTATCGGGCTGAATCTTTTTCTTAAATCGTTCAATAATAATCTTTACGATGTCAAAATGGCGTTGTTCATGGTTGAGAGCGTAGTCGTTACGGGCATCAGATCGTGCCCACGAGGAGGGTTTCAGCATATACGCTTTTGCCGTCAGGTTAAGAATAATAACCCCATCTTTTACCGTGCTTTTTCCTTCATACGCAAAGCTGGTGAATACCTCGGCAGCATAATGACTACCCCGACGTGGAGGAGCCTGAAAATCGGCCCATGTTAACTTGCGGGTTGTATTATAATGAACCGTGTCATCGTCGGTGACGCGGGAATCGTCGATGAAATTAATCCGGAGGCTTCGCGCTAATTTCTCATTCCGTCCGCTCTCCCGTTTCATATACTCGTTCAGGCTACGAAGTGAGGACACTATTGCCTGCCGAATAGTCGGTTCAATAACATCTAAATGGCCCAGGGGACGCGTGTAATTCGCACTACTCTGAAAGTCGGTCAGGCGGGTACTGGTTGTAGCCCCTGCATCGTCTTTACCCAATAGCTCAAACGTAACCGCGAAGGTGAATTGACCCGTTACACGGTTTCCCATCGCGGTTTCGCTCACCCGGCATTGCCGAATGCGCATGGCAATGGGACGCAGAGATTTATTTTGTTTTAAGCCCTGATCAATAAATTGCTGAAAACTGTTGGCTATCCCTTTGTCCAGATCAACGGGTTGTGGAGATTGATTAAGTGCTAAAACCAGACGGGCAACAGAGCCTCGGTTAGCGCGTTGATCGGTAACAGCAGCAATATAGAATTCTTTAGGAGTAAAGGGAAGCGACTCAGAGCGAAGCCGAATCGGATCGGGTCCAGACAAAAAAGCGAATGATCCGACTAAAAACAGAGATAAGAAAATGTTGTTCATCCTGCCATCATAACGGCTTAGTCGAGTAAATAGTACAGCCCATAACTACACAAAAACGCCCGCTGGATAGAGTATCCAGCGGGCGTTTTATTTATTTCTCACAGACATTATTCAATGAGCATGGCTTTACCACTTTCTACATCATTTTCTACTGTCTTGAACTTGACGTCGCGTTTTACAGAGCCATCAACATATTGAACATTAACGCGGGCGTTACGATCTAGCTTAGCTACCCGTACCGGAGCCTGCCGTGGCGACATAGGTGGTGCGCCTGCTCCCATGGCATTATTTTCCGCCATGCGACGGGCATATTCTTCGGGACCTGTAGCAAGATGATCGTCATCAAAGTCTTCCATATTTGTATGGAGCTTTGGCTGAGGCTGCGGCCGGCTCTGCGCTGGGGCCTGACGAATCTCCTGTTGCATTTCTTCGGCTTCCTGCGCCGGAATATCGGCCTTCGTCAGGAAACTGATTGTATCGAAATTAACCTTGTTGAGGAACCGTTTGAACAACTCAACCGACTCGAACTTGTAAACCAGTAATGGGTCTTTCTGCTCGAAAACGGCGTTTTGTACCGACTGTTTCAGATCGTCCATTTCGCGAAGGTGTTCCTTCCACTCCTGATCGATCACCGACAGCGTTACGGCCTTCTCCATTTCTGTAACGATCTCACGAGCGCCCGAATCAACAGCCTTACGCAAGTCCGATACTACCGTTAGTTCGTGCAGACCATCGGAAAATGGCACAACAATATTCTTAATTTGATGTCCCTGATCAGTAAATACCTGTGTCAGAACGGGCAATGCTTTATCAGCAATAGCCTCATTCTTGGCTTGGTAATACGCTTCAGCTTCATCATACAACCGACGAGTTTGGTCCAACTTTTTCAGTCGGTTGAACTCTTCAGTCGTTAACTGGGGTGAAAGACCGAGCGTAGTTAATAACTGGAGTTTTATTTCCTCATAATTGCCTTCTGCATTGTTGACGGTTTCTTCAACCACATCATACATTGTATTGGCAATATCGAGTGGCAGACGGTCACCAAACAGCGCATTTCGACGGCGTTTGTAGATGGCTTCCCGTTGGTAATTCATCACGTCGTCATATTCCAGTAACCGCTTCCGAATACCGAAGTTATTTTCTTCGACTTTCTTCTGGGCTCGCTCGATAGATTTTGTAATCATCGAGTGCTGAATCACTTCTCCTTCTTCCAGACCCATTCGGTCCATCACCTTGGCAATCCGTTCCGAACCGAATAAGCGCATCAGGCTATCTTCCAGTGAAACGAAAAACTGCGACGTACCCGGATCACCCTGACGACCCGCCCGGCCACGTAACTGCCGGTCGACCCGGCGCGATTCGTGGCGTTCTGTACCAATAATGGCCAGACCACCAGCTGCCTTCGAGTCAGGCGTCAATTTAATATCTGTACCTCGACCAGCCATGTTGGTGGCAATCGTAACCGTACCGGAGAAACCGGCTGAAGCTACAATCTCGGCTTCACGCTGGTGGTACTTAGCATTTAAGACCTGATGCTGAATTTTGCGAAGGGTCAACAGTCGGCTTAACAACTCAGAGTTTTCAACCGAGGTAGTACCAACAAGAACAGGCCGGCCTTTTTCAACTAGGCTCGTAATCTCATCGACAACGGCATTGTATTTTTCGCGAACTGAACGATAAACTTTGTCTTCTTCATCCGCCCGACTAATGGCCCGGTTCGTTGGAATAACGACTACGTCCATTTTATAAATTTGCCAGAATTCGGAAGCTTCTGTTTCGGCGGTACCCGTCATACCTGCCCGCTTGTGGTACATACGGAAGTAATTCTGGAGCGTAACGGTCGCGTAGGTTTGCGTGGCGTCTTCAACTTTTACGTTTTCTTTCGCTTCAACAGCCTGGTGCAGCCCATCCGACCACCGACGTCCTTCCATAATTCGGCCCGTTTGCTCATCCACGATTT